>JBDRTM010000151.1:0-7116 GCA_043824065.1 Planctomycetota bacterium
TAAGTCAACGTCAAAGTTGCCTCAGAGTAACCAACACTGTTGTCGTAGTAAAGCGGCATCGACTGGCTGCCTCCGTGAACGATAGTTTGCTCGGCATAAGGAGGAAGGTCATTACCAACGAGAGCTCCGTTTGTCGGGATATCATAACCGTCCGCCCACGCTTCAAATATCCTGTTGCTCCCCGCCTCAGGGGGGTCAATGTCGTTGTAGGACTCAAAATCGTCCACGACAAGAAAGTCGGCGGTCGTAAAGCTCCAGAGGATGCCTGTCCAAGGACTGTCGGGATTGACGTTATTGACCTCATCGATAAGCCAATAGTAGGTGGTATCCCACTCAAGTTTTCCGGGGTCATAGCTCTGGGAACCAAGCTCCCTGGTGCCTTTATACTCTGGCGAACCGGTATTGGCATTGCGAACGGCACCTTTATCTGTGCCGAAATAGACCTGATGCGAAGCAGCATACACTCCCGGCGACCAGCTAAGAATCGGTCTCTGCTTTACATTTACAGCGCCATTAGACGGTTTCGGGTTCCCGACGGCGCCCTCAGTAGTAAAGCCCCAGACGTCGCCTTTATATGTGGCGACGGCATCAAACTCATCAACCCGCCAGTAGTAAGTCTTAGCTAATTTAAGCGGGCCGGGAGTGTAGGTTGCAGATCCCTGTGGGAGTCCTCCAGCGGCATTGTTGACATCGTCAAAATTGTCGCCGAAATATACGGTGTGTAATTTCGCCTCGAAACCTGCCGTCCATGTGAGCACCACATTGAGGTCTATAAATGTGGCGCCATCTGCGGGATTGGGATTGTAGGTCTTCTTAGTTGGAACCGTAAAGCTCCAGATATTGCCTTTGTGTATCGTAGTGCCATCAGCCTCAACCTCGTCAATCCGCCAGTAATATGTCGTGCCCGGAACAAGACCATCCGGACAAGGAGACCCGGGAAAACCGACAACAAAATACGTTGTGGTCTGGTTGCCTTGAAATGTGCCTTCGGTGCCATCGTTCACATTATTGAAATTTTCGCCGAAATAGACATCGTGCGAGGCCGCAGTATCTGCCGGTAACCAGCCAAGGCTCACCCATGTATCCTCATAGAGGGTACCATCAGCCGGGATGGGGTCATAGGCCCTTGGACCGGCCATTAGCTTTTTTATCTCGGCTAACGTCAGCACCGTATTGTAGATACGTACATCGTCAATGAGACCCGGGAAGTAATTGGAGTTGCTGAGCCTGGCGCCTATTCTCACCTGGTCGATTGTCCCTATAGCTCCGTCCAGGCTGTCAATCAGCTGGCCATCCAGGTACCAGCTTCCCCCTTCTCCATTATAAGTTACAGCAAAATGGTGCCATTGAGTATCGACAGGAATGAATATAGACTCCCAGCCGCCCACGTAGACAACATAATTGCCCGCGTCGTCCACCTCAATATCGAAATAAGTGCCATCAGTGTCGCCATCCGGAGCGAAGCCGAAAACGCTCGTCCAGCTTGGTATGTTTGTGGTACTTGCCTTTGCCCAGCCGGTGAGTGTCCTCTGATCAACCCCGCTTATGCCCACACTGCCGACATCCACATAGTCGCCGTCACCATCGAGCTCCAGGGCACCGCCTGTCCGGCCTGCTACCCACTGTGGGTCACCTTGAAGTGTGCCGTGGTTGCCATGGCCGCTTGAGTCATAGGCCGTAGTCCCGGATGTCTCATCGAACGCCCACCAGCCGACAAGATCAGCGTCAGCAGCATCGGCTGCGCTTACCAGAACCAGACTCAGCACAAAAGCAAAAGAAATTAAAAGAATGAATTTCCTGCACATAATAATCCTCCTTCAAAATTAAACAAAGACTGTCAATTGAAATGCAAAAACTCCACTGCGAAGCGCAAAGTTTTTATCAAAACCTTTGTGCTTTGCATAATAATTCCTCCTCTATCACAAAACCGCAAAAATCGTGACCGCTGGAAGACCAAAGATTCACAGATACCCGCCCCTTCGGCTAATTCAGGACTGGCTCTCTAACGGCACAAGCTTCACCCAGCCCCTGCGGCAGGGGCGGGGTTTACTATTTCCATTTATACCAAATTAGCCTACTTCCCGTCAAGGAAAATCTCTGGATCGTGCAGGGCATGACTTTTAGACAAAATCGTGCAGAAATGCGGCAAGGGCAAGGGGATATCGCTTATTTGGATACATACGCTTCCCCCTGTTGGAAGGGGTCTTCGACTTACAGGCGTATCGGCCTTAAAATTCGTTAAATCCAGCAGCTCTTTCGCTTTGACTTCTTTTCATTAGCCGCCGAGATCTGCTAAGCGCAGCACAATGAATGCAGCAAGATTCGCGTCAGCACCCTCTATTGCAGGTGCAACGTACTTGTCCGTTACTAATGCTACGGCCTCGTCTAACGACCATCCTAAGTCAGTGCTGAGGATTCTGATATATTCTACGAGAGCGTCAAGCCACTGTCCGGCTGCGGCATAATGTGTGTCATCACCGCCGTGGCGTGCTATTGCCTCGGCAATTGATGCCATCTGCTCTTCAGATGGTGGAGCGGTCACCGAAGCAAATTGATTTACTGCACTTGCCAAAGCAGCTATATAAGTCCCTTCGGCATCCCGTAAAATTGTAGCTGTATCCTTGAGTCTTGCACATGCCTTGCACGGCTGTATGTCCATATCAAAGGCCAGCGCAATTGCTGCCCAAACATATATTCTCCTTTCGTCAATTCCAAGTTCATCAGCCGCCCACTTCATTAGAGCCGGACAACCCAAAATTGCCAATTCCGCATTATCACCAATCGGTGCCGCCTCCGTAAATACCCTATCGCCATCGCCATCTCCGTCACCATCGCCGTCACCATCTCCGTCGCCGTCACCATCTCCGTCGCCGTCGCCGTCTCCATCGCCACCGTTACCTCCGGCATTGATTATGATTTCTGCTGTATCTCCACTATCTGTGTCTATAGCTGACTCATAGCTCTCCACAAAAGCTTTGTCAGCATCAGCCAAAGGTTTTGCGGCTTCTGGCCCGAAGTTGATATCTCCCCAGGCACTTACCTCTATAGTCGCTTCAGATGTCCCCTTGTTTGAGGCTTTCGCCATCGCTGTTAGATCACCGTTTATAAATACATCCCCACTTATAGGCTCATCATTAGTACCAGCGTAAATCCTGACATCGGCCGTGGTTACGCCCCCTGGAAGGGAGTCTTCTTTACCATGAGCATAGGCGCCTACGTTACCGTTGAGAACTACATCTTCACCGGCACTTAGACGTATCGTGGCTTGAGCATCCGCACCGTTCGGGACATTCAGTATCGCAGCTCCCTTTTTTCCAACCGAAACATCGCCGTCAATTGTCAGGCTGCCGGAAGCGTCAACATCAATTTCACCAGAAGCCCATCCACTTCTGATACGCAGGTCTCTTGTTGTTATGTTACCTCCGTTATCGGTGGTAACAGTAATTTTACCCGAAGGAACTTTATCTCTGCCGCTTTCTTTACCGGTCTCCAGGCTGCCGATATCAATACCGCCTGCACCGGCTTCAAGAACAATATCGCCCAGAGTTGTTGTTATAGTATCGCTCTTATCATCGAAGGAAATCGAGCCGTTAGTACCAGTTGCATGAAGCACAATATCACCCGTGCCGCCTGTGATTTTATCATCGACTATATTTTCTACAGTGATGCTTTCCTCTGCTTCTATAATAACATTTGTCCCGGCCTGTGAATCAGTTTCAATATCTCGTTCATAGACGGTGTCTAAGGCACCAAGATTCACACCATTTGCCACAGTAACATTTAAAGGGTCAATCAGTAATGTACCCGACCCACCATTTGCCGCTGAAGCATCAACGTCACCGGCAAAAACAAAGTGGTCGCCGCTGATTTCTACAAATCCGCCGTTGCCTGTCTCGCTGCCGCCTTTCGCTTCAATCAGCGAGCCTTTGCTGAGGATAGCTGTACCTTCGGATTGTACGATAACTTTGCCGCCGTCGCCGTTGGCCCCGGCGTTTGCCGTGGTCAGGCTGCCTGAACCAAGTACAACTTCTTCAGTGGCAGTCAAGCTGATACTGCCGCCATCACCTTCGACGGCATCTGCATTGATGGTGCCCATATTTTCGACGCGTGCCGCTTCGACCTTTATTTTCCCGGCCGCCGTAGAGAGAGTGCCGATATTAGCAACAGCCCTGGAAAAGGAATCACCGGCAGCAAGAACTATTGTCCCGCCTTCAGCGTTGATTAAACCTTCGTTAGTAACATCAGCAGGCACATCCGATATTTGAGTATCCATCGGCTCTAAAACTCCAGCGGAGTCTAATTCAACAAAAATACTTTCGCCGGGCTTTCCAAGCAGCACCCTGTCACCGGCAGCCATTACAACATATCCTTCTGGACTTGTAATCGTGCCGGTGTTTAGGACTTGCTTGCCGATCAGAGCAACGCTCTGGGCAGTAATATCACCATAATTGACGACCGCGCCATTGCCGCCCGCAAATGCGTATTGTCCGTTCATAAAGTCAGTGTTTGTTATATCCAGGCTGGAGCCGACAAATTGGCTGGCCTGAATATAGGCGGTAGGGCCAAAAACAAGGCCTTGACTATTAACAATAAACACACTGCCGTTCTCAGCAAACAGCGAGCCGTCAAACCGCGTCGCACCTCCATTAATGACTCTGTTCAGCACAGCAAAGTTACTTTCCTTCAGGAAATTGAGGGTCTCATTATAAGAAGTGTCCAGACTGTCCCAGTTGATCACGGTCCGGTTGGAGACCACTTGTACATTAGTGGTGTTGTCGGCTTGAACAACGGCGGCTGAGCCTGCAACAACCTCTGCTGCGGTCGGTGTGGCCTGCGCAACTGGAAGCGGCATATTGAGAAACAAACAACATGCCGTTATGCACGCTAAGCTCTGCTTAAAATATCTCTTATGCAATCTTCTTATGATTTTCATCATCTACTCTCCTACTCCCCCCTACATCAATCTTAATTTTACATGTTTGTCCCCCCCTTATATGTTAATCTCGTCTGTCATTGCCAGGCAAGATTGCTACCATCGCCACATAAGGTTTACGTTCAGTCGGCCTTTCCCTCTCTGGGTGTCATCTGTTGCTTTGAGCGGAAAGCCGTAATACACACCTGCACTAAAATTATCACCAAGCTCCAAGACCGTACCTACGCCTATCGAAAGGAGTGTCTCATGTCCCTTTTCGCTACCGATAGGGTCTTTTATTCTGGCTCGGCCAAAATCAATAAACGCCAACGGGGCCAGCTTCTTGAGTTGAAATCTCTTAGACTCAACTTCGTCCGGCCCTGTCCCGGGCGAAGTCGAGGGATTGGATTCATCAATCTGCTTGGACTGCTTATATTTCACTAAGTCAAACTCATATTGAGCGGATGCAAGTACGCCTCCATCGGCAACGATTTCATATTCATCGTAGCCTCTAACAGAGTACATTCCCCCGAAGGTAGTCATTTTTGCAGGGACCAATCTTTCGTTGGACGTTATATACCTGAAAGAACCCCTTAGCTGCTGAAATTTGTTTTGATCCAGGTACTGATTGTGGTGAGATGAGATGTTATAAATACTAAAGTCCGGATCTGCACCCGTTCGAGAAAGCGAGAATTCCGCACTGCCCGAACCACCCATGCTTTCAACCTTGTTGAAGGTAAAAGAGGTACTTGACATATCATTTGAGCGATGAATGTCAATCCCAATTCCCCATAAATCCATCTTGACATCACTGCTGAGAAACTCAGGGAACAATGAAGGAGTGATCTTGCTTCTTTCGTGGCTTAGTGAGCCGGTAACATCAAAGAACCAGCCGTTCGTCTGAAAGACGTTGTAACGCAATACCCCGCCATAGAATGAGCCGCTGCCGAGGAAATTGAACAGACCAGCCTCCGGGACTATGTCAAACTCACTGTATCCGCCGTAGAGCTGAAGGCGAAGTCGAGGACCCATTAGTGGAAAATCGTAGCTTCCGAATAACGAATAATTGTCATCAATACTTGAATCTGCAGCGGCCTGATAAACAGCGGTGAATCCATCGTCTATGCCCAGAAGATTGGTATTAATCAGACCGATTCTTGGAGACCATTGCCGGTCACTTGTACCGGAATTATCGAGCTGGATAAAATAATGCCAGGGATCCGTTTCATAAACATTGTATCCCAAGGACAGCGTGTTCGGCTCGGCGCCTCTCGAGACAATGGCAGCCACATACCTGTCGGGATTGAGATTAAGAAGATTGACAAAATCATCCAGCGATTTGCGATTTGCCAGCTCACCCATTTTCAACGGTGACCACTTCTCGATGGTAGAACGGCGAAGTTGACCCTTTTCAACCTTGTTCTGGTCGGAATCGTAAAACTCTATTTTGGATTCCGTAATCGGGGATTCGAGAACTTTTATGAATAAAAGCCCATTCACCAGCTCCACACCGTCTTTAACCGACGCTTCCGGCACATAAACAAATATACCCGCGTAATGATTGTCCTCGTACACCGACAATATATATTTTGTTAAGCCCTGAATAGTCCTTGACGAAATCATACGAGGCAGGCCCGGCTGAGATACTACGTCATGGATGACTCTAAGGTCATAAAGATACTGGCTTTCGGCCTTCAGTAAAGGTTCATCGGAGGCGTTATATACCAATGGCATCCTCCCCAGCAGCTCTTCAGTTGATATGCGAATGTTACCACTGATGAGCAGCTCCCTTACCATCAAGCGTGGGCTTGTATCTTCGGGCAGACTTCCGCCTATGGCGGACTCGATCTGCATCTCGCGTTTGGTCTTATCGGATGGGGCTTGTGAAGACCGTTGGAGAGCATCCGCAGCATACGCAATTGAACCTAAATAGATAAAGACAAGGCATACCTTAATTATTGCGCCTTTCATAATAGCTAACTCCTTAAGCTGGTCCGGGATAAAACCACCATCCGCAATCTCGTTTAAGGTTGTCGATGCTCTGCCGTAAGGCATCCTGCGGAGTATCGATGCTTGTCATAGAAGCTTGACCCGCCAACGGCGGGTTTCAATTGGAACCCAGCGTTGCTGGGTCGCTTTTCCTCGAGCATCCAACGTCGAGCTTCCAGTCCGATACCAGCTTCGACACCGACAAACAAGCTTCT
>JBDRTM010000152.1:0-2353 GCA_043824065.1 Planctomycetota bacterium
CTGCACTTTTTCATTGGATGAATCAAAAAAACTGGCAATCGATATAATTTATTCTGAAGCTGTAAAAAAATTATCAAAGCAAAGCAAGATATGAACGAGCAGAAACTCAATTTTGTATGTCTGGTGGCAGATCAATTTAGATTTGATTTAATGGGTTGCGCCGGACACCCGATAGTCCAGACACCGAATATCGACAGACTCGCGGCAAATGGAGTGCGATTCGACCGCTGTTATACTGTTCAGCCTATGTGCATGGCTACTCGTTCGACTTGGCTTACCGGGCGTACTCCCCGCGGACACGGTGTTCGCTGCAACGGGATACCTCTCCGAAAAGATATCCCCACTATTACCGAAGCTTTGACGCAAGCCGGGTACGGAACACACAGTATTGGCAAAATCCACGTGAACCCATGGATGCCCAATAAAAACTATGACCTTGAAAAACTTATTCCTGAAGAGTGGCCTGAAGCTATCGCGTTATGGGACAGCGGCAGGATAAAGCAATTGCCCCGGCCATATTACGGTTTTGAAACAACGGATGCTCTTTGTGGATGGTGGTCAGGCAATTATGGCCAGTGGCTTAAAGAACGTGAGCCTGACTTCATGAATCTTGTCCAGCCGCCTGCCGGAATCAAAGTTAATCCTCAAGGCATATTGGATATTCCGGAGAAGACTTACCCAATCCGCTTGCCGCCTGAACTGCATTATACGCGATGGGCGACAGAATGCTCAGAGAAATTTTTCAAATCAGCAAAGGCATCCGGGAAACCGTTCTTTCTTTGGCACTCTATTCCTGATCCACACCCTCCGTTTTCTGTTTCTGAGCCTTATTATAGCATGTATAAATCCGCAAAGATACCTGAACTGGTCCGTAGAGAAGGTGCATTGGATTCATTGCCACCTCACTATAAAAAGATGTTCAATGAAAATCTGTTTACTGCCGGTCGTCTGGCGAAGACAAATGTTCCACGCGATCTTGAAATTGCGGCGCAGCGGGTTGTATACGGTATTATCACCCAATGGGATGAAATGGTCGGACGCATATTACGTCAACTAAAAGCTAACGGATTAATGGAAAACACCGTGATCGTGGTAATGTCTGACCATGGACAAATGCTCGGAGACCATTGGATGCACAATATGCCGCCAACACATCTTGACGGCGTATTGCGGGTTCCGTCTATTTGGTACTGTCCGAAAATATTTGGCAAAAATAAAATCACAAAAGCACTCGCAAGCCACTTGGATTTTGCCCCCACCATACTGGAATTGGCAGGAGTCCAGGTTCCGGAAGGAAATACACCCCCTTCTCCTGAAGCTGAACAGCAACGGCTGCCGTGGCCGGGGAAATCACTTGTTCCTCTTCTTACAGGTGTGGCCGATAAAGTACAAGATTCGGTAATAGCCGAAAATGACGAAGACTACCTGGGTATGCGCCAGCATACAGTTATAACTGCAAGGTATCATCTGACTGCTTATATCGGGGAATCATACGGTGAACTCTTTGATCTGGAGAACGACCCGCGCCAACTATATAATCTATGGGACAGTTCCGAATACAAAGAAACAAAACGTGATTTACTGGTTTTGCTGATGGAACGCTTCGCCGAAACAGACAGCACACTTCCCAGAAGGCTTGGACACGCATGATTTTTAATTGGATAAGAATCTGAAGTCGACTTTTCTTGCGAACATAAAAATCGGGGTTAAATTATAAGTGGCTGTTGAAAAACTGCTTCTCCGGTCATTCAGAGCGGCTTGTCCGCCATAGCTCCTGGCGTGCCCTCCATAGCTCCCGGAGCGACGGCGGAAGCGAAGAATCTCCAAATCGCAGATTTGGGCCATTTTTCATCCCCTCAAAGAAGTATGAAATCATCCCCCGATCATAGCGTATCGGGGCTTCTCAGGGGCCACCTCCGGAGGTGGCCCCTGAGCTCATTCATCCGTTTATGACTCACAACCCTTAGCTTGGCCAGAGGGGGGTCACGATGTCCCCCACCTCGCCCAACATCATTTTAAAAGAGCCTTGACAAATAAACACGATAATATTTTCCTCGAAAAGGAATCGTGTGGACGTAAGTTTGTGTTTTTTCAGGACCAACAATCATAGGAGGACATGATGAAGATCACATCGTTATTGGTAGGGTTATGCGTGGTGGGGAGCAGTATGGTTATATCGGCAGACCCGTTAATCCAGCAGGCAAAACTGGTTGCCACGGACGGCACCGCGCTTGATGTATTTGGCGTTTCCATGGCGTTGAGCAGTGACGGGGACACCGCTATCGCCGGCGCGTGGGGTGTACAAACGAACCGGGGGGCGGCCTATGTGTTCACGCGCTCCGGCACTTCCTGG
>JBDRTM010000153.1:0-3266 GCA_043824065.1 Planctomycetota bacterium
CCGAATAATGAGTAGGTGCAATCGGCGTTTCGGACGACCGAGAAAAATCGTTCGGGGCCCCAGAGGCACAGATTTCCCCCCACGTGCCCCAAATCTGAGCCTCTGCCCAAACGATTTTTCTCTCCAGACAACTCTAAGGCCATGATCTGTCGGATCCAGCTACGCATTAACCGGATGAACGGAAATTAATTCTAAAGGCAGTTCTTGTTCTCTTTTTGCGACAAGAGCGGTATCTTCCAATTCATACGCGCCCTCTTGTCGGTACAGGAGACTTCTACGCATCATTCCCTTAAGGCACCGCCATTCGTGACTGTCCCTAATTTGCAGAGATTGTTATGACCTAACATATAAATCGTGTCAGGAGAGTCATAAAAGTGACCGGCTGGAATTGATGCAGATTTTAGACTGATTATCGAGCGTTGGCCGGAACTTTCTATTGAACTAAAACAGGCAATCGTTAAAATGGTGCGGTGAGCGTTAGTTTGTGTGAAAAAACGGCTATTGAAATATATTAGGTTTTGTGGTATTGTAGATTATTCGTATCAAATTGAGTTTGGGAAAATTCTTTGAAAGGAGACCAAAATGAATGGCAAAACGAAACAATTTAAGACAATCCTTCTCTTAGCAAGTCTCTTGGTGGTCGGGCTGATTGTGCTGAATGGCTGTAAGAAATCTGAGCCTCCCCCGCCTCCTGAGCCCAACGTGCCTGCTGCTGCGGCAATCCGGTAGACTACCCGCCCGATAATTGCTCAGCCTGGGGCGGCTTAGGATTGCTGAGAAAACGCAGGGCATTGTAAATCATCAGAAAATGCAATTGGCAAAGGCCGTGAGCATACAACTTGCGCCCTTTTTACTGCGTTTTCCATTCCGTATTTACTGCCGAAGGCCCGCCGGTTTTCACCGAAAGGCGTCCCCCAGAGAGAACATTAGGATTTTGGTCATTTGTGCTTGTTTAGGATCCATTCGACCCATTCGGCCATCCCTTCGACTCATTCGACACCGCTCAAGGCAGGCTATGCTCAGGGCTACGGCTAATTCAGGGCAGGCTGCGCTCAGGACAAGTTTAGGGCCTATTCCTGGTTCCTGCAAAAAACTCTCATTTAAGAGAATTTTCTCTTGATTTCATGGACTCTCGGTGTATATAATCACGACTGGTATATTAAATTTGCGAGAAAATAGAGTAATCATACTTAGCTTTTTAGCGTCTTACTCAAAACGGGCAATCATTTTTTCGGAGAAGAAAAATGAGAAAACAATTATTATGCTTATTGCTATGCGCTTCAATCTTTCTGGCTGGTTGTGCAGGCCGTGACCCAAATCCGATTGCTCTCAAAATGCCGGGGGATGCTGATTTAAGTTGTAACGCCCTTCAAGCTGAAATGGAAAACCTTAGTGCAGATATGAAAGTCCTTAAGCCAAAGACAAATAAGTTCTTGACAAATACAATATGGTTTCTGCTTTGGACACCGTTGATGGACGTTAAAGAGGCCGAGAAGATAGAATACAATGCTATGCAAAGACGGCATAACCACCTACTCGTTATCGCAAAAGAGAAAGAGTGTGATTTCGCCGATTCCGTTGAGCCTGTCGAGGCAGTTGAATAAGGGGCCGACGCTATAGCGCCAGCCCCCGCATTTCTTTAGCGGGGGTAACTTGGTGCGGGGTCATTCCGTCCTTGACACGGAATCCCTTTTTAAAATCTTTTTTTGCTTGTTTTGTCCTCTGTTTAACACTATTATAGGACAATGGCAGCCGGGTTGTCTCGGCTTTTGACAAATGAATAGTTTGTAGTACTGAACTTTTAGCGTTCCTATTGAAACCGCCAAATTTCGTGTCCTGAAACGCACAAAAGTCGGTGCTCCTTTGCCTTCAGGCTTAGGGGCATCGCTTGCGTGTTCGGGACGGGTCTTGGCGGACCTCGATAGGGCATGATGTAGCGGTGACCTTTTTATTGCATTGCAAGCAACGGAGAACTGTAAAAAAACGGAGAATATGTTATGCGAAAACCGATCCTTTTTTTTACTGGCTTATTGTTCATTATTCCCCTTACAACAAATGCTGAGCAACGTTTCGTCAAATTGGTTAAAGAAATACAGCCAGCGATTGTTACTATCACAACTTATGACAAGAACAAAAAAACCATAGGGCAGGGGAGTGGTTTTTTCGTCAACAAAACAGGTGACGTAATCACCAATCACCACGTCCTCAAGGGAGCGTACAGTGCCAAAGTTAAGACTTACGATGGTAAAGAATACCCGGTCAAATTCGTGCTCGCAGCCAGCGAAGAAGCTGACCTCGTAAAAGTATCAGTTGAAACACCTAAGAATGCTGTCAAGTTTGTGAAAGTAGTCCGGACTATACCAGAGGTGGCGGAAGCCATAATAGTTGTTGGCAGCCCTATGGGGCTGGATCAAACCGTGAGTGCAGGTATTATCTCCGCTATACGTGATATTCCAACAGTTGGAAAAATCATTCAAATATCTGCACCCATTTCACCCGGATCAAGCGGCAGTCCCGTGGTTAATGTCAAAGGACAGGTAATTGGCGTTGCATCATTCCAGATGATAGAGGGGCAAAACCTAAACTTTGCAGTATCTGGAGAGCAGATACTGAATCTAAAGCGAGCGAGAAAAAGTAAATCCCTGCCGGAGTGGTCTTTATGTATCACAGAAAAAGAAAAAAACCAGTGTCTGGCTGCATATCAAAAAGGTATGCAGCTTATCTGGGCTGGTGAATACGAAAAAGCAGTTAGCTACTTTAAAAAGGTAGCTCCAGACCATACAGACTGTGCAGAGATACAATTTGGTCTCGGATTTGCTTATGGCAAATTGAAACGCTATGAAGATAACATAAAAGCCTGTAGAGAGGCTATTCGCATTAAACCGGACTATGCCGATGCGTACTTACTCCTTGGGATAGTGTGTGTTCGGCATTTAAGTCGTTGGGAAGAAGCCGTAGATGCTTACAAGCAATATATCAGCCTCGAACCAAACCGTGATACAAAATCATCTGCAGATTTCGGACTAGGCTTTTGCCTTCATAAGATAGGTCGTTACCAAGAGGCTATAGATGCATATGAGCAAGCTATAAAAAGAACTTCAGAAAGTGACGGTGAATATCTGCCAATGTTTTATTACCACATTGGTGAGGCTTATTCTGAGTTAGCCTCGAATAATGCAACGTACAAGAAACTAATACTTGCTCCCGAGAGAACATATAGTTTTCTTGATAATACAAGTGTCTCAGAGTTGTCCTTTGTTGTAACA
>JBDRTM010000154.1:0-16243 GCA_043824065.1 Planctomycetota bacterium
AAACCCCCTGAACCGCAAAAAAAACACCTTAACTCGATGAAATTTATCGGTTTAATGCCTTGCTCGCTTAACTTTTTTAACTCTTGTAAAGTTTGCTCAGAACCACTTCCTTATTCAGGGCCGATAATCACTGCAATACCAATATAGACAAAATAACCGTTCCCATAGAAAATTTTCGTGTACACCGATAAAAATTGTAAATCGCGAAGCGAAAAAGTAAAATGTGATGCCGGATAAACAATGTGAGCTTTTCCGGTTCGGGCTTATCGTCAGAGAAAGTGGCCTGCGCTAACCTATCGCCGGTATTCTCGGAATCTGCAATTTTATGTTTTGAATTTTGTTCAGTTTTTTTTATAACCTTCCGATAGAATAAGCGTTATATATATCGTAAGGGACAGTCTAAGATTTGTAAGAAACTAATTTGCCGGCGTTAACTTATGGAGGCCTAAAGAATGTTTAATTCAAAATGTTTGAGAAACGCTGCTGCAGTGGGATTATTGGTTCTGCTTGTTCTTGCCACAGGACTGCGGGCGCAAAGTTCGGCAAAGCCCGCAGGTGACCAGTTGTTGAAGATGATACCGGCCGAGAGTCTGTTTTGCATACGGGTGAACCATTTTGAATATACTTTAAGTCAAATAGACCAGTTCTTAGCCGGCGTCTCGCCTATGCCTATGGGAATCTCGATACTGGCCCGGACGCAATTAGCCAAGGTCTTAGGCAGTCCACAGATCAACGGCGTGAATATGAATGGTAGTCTTGTGATTTTTGGCGCAATTCCACCCGGCGAACAAACACAAGCTAATCCAATTTCAAAAGTGTTCATTGGCGGACTTGTTCCCGTTACAGATTATAGACAGCTTATTAGCGATAATCCCAATTGTGGCCAGCCGGATGAGAAAGGCATCTCTAAAATCACAAGCAACGGGACACCCATTATGCTGGTTACACAGGTTGGCAACTATGCGCTCATAAGCTGGGCGAATGACTACGACAAGCTGGTTGCGATGGCAAAAGTGATTTCAGCCGCCAAAGCAGCGGGACTTGCCAGTACCCTCGATGCCGCTGAGGTAAAACTGGCTATGACCGAACCAATCTGGGCATACGGTAATGTGCAACAGGCCTCTAAGACTTTCGGGAACGTAGTGTCTGGCAAAATTGAAGAGCTCAAAACAAACATGAAAAACATCAAAACCAAAGACCCGAACACACCACCTATGATGAACATAGAGAATATAATGAATATGTATGCCGGCATTCTTGAGACGTTGATGAAAGAAACACAATACCTGAGTATAGCAATCAACCCAAAACCCAATGTTTTGAATATCACCAAAACCATCTTCGCTGTCCCCGGGACGGATATGGCAAATATGTTTGTCGCAGATAGCTCAGCGAACCAAAAGAACAAGCTTTTAGGGTATCTGGAAGATGGGGCGATGATGAATTTCGGTTTCAAAATAAACTCGTCTTTCTGGAAGCAACTCTACATCAAGAGTATCGATTTGCTTGCCGTTATGGCCGGTGAGAGTATGACGGTCGAGGACATTACCAGGATGAAAACCCTTGCGGCAGATGTGACTGACTGTGTTGGTGGGCCGATAGCGTGTTCAGCTTCGATAGATATCAAGACCAAGCCGCCCTTTGTAGCTAAGTATGTTATAGCGGTCAAGGATAAGGAAAAATTCAACCGGCTCATTGACGAAGCTATGCAGATGATGAACACCAGCGGTATTATGGATTTTTATAAGGACATGGGAATAGAAACCAGCTTTACGATACAGCGGGGCGTTGACCGTTACAAAGACGTCTCAATAGATTCGGCGAAGCTCACGATGAAATCAACGGATGCCAACTCACCGCAGGGACAAATGATAAATGTTATGTATGGCGGCGGGATTGATTACCGTTGGGGTATGGTTGATGGGCTGTGGGTTTGTACCATCGGCAGCAATGCAAACTCGGCGATACGTGAGCTGATTGACCAGGTAAAAGCCGGCGGCCCAAAACAAATTGGCGATGAAATGAAGGCAGCTTTGACGTTACTGCCGGAAGCGGATAAAGCTGATTTCGTGGTGACGTATAATTTTCTGCGATTGTTCAAGATGATGACGGCTATGGTACCTGTGCCAATGCCGCAGATGGATATTCCCACCAAGAGCAATATCGTATTTGCAGGTAAGGCCGGCAATGGCAAAATGGTTGTGGATATTGCCCTGCCAAAAGAGCATCTAACCGAGATTATGGCGGCCTTTCAAATGATACAACAGCAGCAAAAGATGATGATGCAGCAGCAACAAAAGACGCCGATGCAATAGATAGAGTAAGATAACCAAGTAAAGATGAGAAAGTCAGTGCCCTATCAATACTCAATTGATGATTGTCAAGTGACAGAATACTACTTTGCGCGTTTCAAAGTGTGATAATCTATTTTAACAAGCCGCTTCTGCGAATCGCCCCGGGCATCGGTTCTAAATATCTCTATCCTGGCAGGAACACGAACGCCCTCTTTTTCTCCTTGGGAGTCCATACGGACAACTTCGGTATAGTCATAACCGCGAACCGCTAAAAAATCATCTCCACTCATATAGTCAAACAAAATCATATCGACTAATGAGCTGTCACGGTCCTGATAGAAAACCGCTTTAGACAAAGGACGAGCGGGTTCGAGTTCAGCCCCGACAACCGGCCTGCTTCGTCTGGTAATTGGGTAATACCATTGCCCCTGGATTTTGAGCGCCGTGGCCTCTTTGCTAAACCCAGCCGACTCATCTAAAAAACGTGCCGGTATCGTGATAATACTCAATATCATTTCCGCAAAATGGCTGCTGCCTATTACAACCGGCAAGGCATGACTTTGCCCGCTGTCCTGCAATACGTCGAACTTTCCTTTCGATAATTGCCAGGCAAACGTACCCTGCGGCTCCCGGGCTGAAATCCGGATAGAATTCGACCAGGGATAAACCACGTGATGCTGTTCAGTCAGGTAAAAACTGCCATCCGGCTGGTAAAAAGTAACTACACAACCAAGCTGCAGCTCTTTCATTCCCGCCCAGGCGTTCCATCCGCCGGCTGCTTCAATCGCTCGAACCGCATAATCAGCCCGAACAGAAATCGCTTCAACGTCCGGACCTGAAACTAACACCTCGACTACATCTTCCTCCTGTTTCCGCTGACACCCTGTGAAGATGAAAGCGGCCACAAAAACCAGCATAAAACTTTTCTTATTCATTTCTGTACTCCAGCTCCTTAATTCGAATTAGTGAGTGGTTAATTGGTTAATTGGCTAATTGGCTACTCACCACTCACTACTCACCACTCACCTATATATTGTATTTAGATTTTACGCCTCATTTTTCACATCGCACGCCAAATTTGCAAGCTGCTCCATCAAAGCATACCTTTGGACGGCGTCACTACTGGCAAGTTTCATCAACGCCGCCGCCACCTCCGGCTTGGATTGCTTTAGCGTTCGATAACGATTTTCGCCGTAAGCATACTCTTCAAAGTCAACCGTAGGAGCCTTCGAATCGAGCTGCAGCGGATTTTTGCCCTGCTCTTTAAGCCGCGGATCGAATCTATACAATGGCCAATGACCGCTGTTGACCGCCTGCTTTTGATGTTCATAACCATTGACCAGGTTGTAGCCGTGAGCAATACAATGAGAATAAGCAATTATAAGCGAAGGGCCTGGGTAAGCTTCAGCTTCCACAAATGCTTTCACCGTCTGATTGGTATTTGCACCCATCGCTACCTTGGCAACGTAAATATTTCCATAGGTCATAGCCAGAAGTCCGAGGTCTTTCTTGGGCGTAGGCTTTCCCGCAGCGGCAAATTTGGCCACCGCCGCCCTCGGTGTAGATTTCGACATTTGACCGCCGGTATTCGAATATACTTCCGTATCCAAAACAAGAAGATTAACATTGGTCCCGCTGGCCAGCACGTGATCCAGTCCGCCATATCCAATGTCATAAGCCCATCCATCACCGCCAAGACCCCAAACGGATTTACGCACAAGATAATCGGCAACACTCAATAGCTGCCTGCAAAAGGTACAGTCGCTTTTTTTGCACTGGGCTTTGAGCTCATCCACCCGAGTTCGCTGCTGCTCAATAGCATCCTGCTCGGAGTCATCAGCCAACGTAACCGTCCGGATATCTTCAACCAGCTTCGCATCGACACAACCCTTATCCACCACTTTATCCAACAGCGAAAGGGCACGTTCTTTAAATTTGTCAACAGTCAATCGCATACCCATCGCAAACTCAGCAGTGTCCTCGAACAGACTATTACTCCATGTCGGCCCCCTACCGTCCGACCTTTTTGTATAAGGTGTTGTGGGCAGATTGCCGCCGTAAATCGATGAGCAGCCGGTTGCATTCCCAATATACGCTCTGTCTCCGAACAATTGCGACAACAGTTTAACGTAAGCGGTTTCTCCACAACCGGCACAAGCACCGGAATATTCAAATAACGGCTCAATCAACTGACTACCTTTAACAGAAGCAGTCTTGAAGAGTTCGCGGTCGGTATTCGGAATCGAGAGAAAGTATTTATAATTGTCACGCTCGGTGGCACGAACAGGCTCCTGCGGTACCATATTGATTGCCTTTCGCCCTGTCGGCTGCTTATTCTCATCCTTTTCCTGGGCAGGACAAGACAGCACACAGGCACCACAACCAGTGCAGTCTTCCGGTGCTGTCTGAACCGTGAATTTCATACCGGCAAAGTCCTTACCTTTGGCATCGGCACTCTTGAATGTTGACGGGGCATCCTGGAGATACTTCGCATCGTATGCCTTAATTCTTATAGTAGCGTGCGGACAAACCATAGAGCATGTGCCGCACTGAATGCAAACATCCGGCTCCCACTGCGGAATATTGACGGCGATATTGCGTTTTTCAAATTTGGTCGTGCCGGTCAGAAACTTGCCGTCAGCCGGCATCTTGCTCACCGGCACCTTATCACCACGAAGTGCTATAAGCTCTGCCGTGACCTCTTTGACAAAATCAGGAGCATCGGCCGGAACCACCGGCGGCATTTTTTTCTTACTCGTAACCTTGGCCGGAACGGCAACTACATAGATCTTATCAAGGGCGCCGTCCACGGCTGCATAGTTCATTTCAACAACTTTCTGACCCTTCTTGCCGTAAGTCTTTTGGATAGCATCCTTGATTGCCTTGATAGCCGTATCAAGGGGGATAATATTACTGATTTTGAAAAATGCCGTTTGCATAATTACGTTGATTCGCGCACCTAAGCCGAGTTCGGCAGCAAGCCTAATCGCATCAATAACATAGAACTTCAGCTTCTTTTCGATTATCTGCTTCTGCACCTCCTGCGGCAAAGTGTCCCATACCTCGTCCTTATCATGGCTGCTGGTCAGCAGGAACGTGGCACCTTGACACGCAGCGGAAAGCATATCATATTTTTCCAGAAAACTTGGATTATGACACGCAACAAAATCAGCCTTACTTACAAGGTAAGGCCTGCGAATAAGCTCCTTGCCAAACCGCAGATGCGATATGGTTACAGCACCGGCTTTTTTCGAATCATATACAAAGTAAGCCTGGGCGTAATTATCCGTTAGCTCACCGATAATCTTTATGGAATTTCTGTTCGCACCCACCGTGCCGTCCGAGCCCAGCCCATAGAACATCGCAGAATAAAATCCCTCGCTGGAAATATCAAAAGATTCATCGACCTCCAGGCTGGTATTGGTTACATCGTCAATGATGCCTACAGTAAAACCACTTTTGGGCTTTGCAGCATCGAGATTATCAAAGACGGCCTTTACCATAGCCGGCGTAAACTCCTTTGAGCCCAGTCCGTATCGTCCGCCGACAATAAGCGGATATTTCTTGAAAGGTGTCTGCCCGGCATCCATAGCTTCGCCAATTGCAGTGCGAATGTCCAGGTATAACGGCTCGCCGAGAGAACCAGGCTCTTTGGTTCTGTCCAATACTGCTATTTTCTTCACGGTTTTCGGCAAAGCAGCAATAAAGTGCTCGATGCTGAACGGCCTATAGAGCCGTACCTTTAGCACACCCACTTTCTCACCTTTAGAGGCCAGAAACTCAGCAGTCTCGTGAGCGGTATCCGCGCCTGAGCCCATAATAATAATCATCTTCTCGGCATCCGCCGGTCCGACATAATCGAACAAATGATATTGCCTTCCAACCAGCTTAGCGAACTTATCCATTGTATCCTGAACGATTTTCGGCGCAGCTAAATAATACTTGTTCACCGTCTCTCTGCCCTGGAAGTACACATCCGGATTCTGCGCCGTTCCGGAAATCATCGGCCGGTCTGGTGACAGCGCCCCGGCCTTATGCCGGGCAACCAGCTCGTCATCAATCATCGCCCGCATATCATCGAGCGTCAATTCCTCAACCTTTTGAAGCTCATGGCTGGTCCTGAAGCCGTCAAAAAAATGCAGGAAAGGTACCTGCGAGGCCAGCGTTACCTGTTGAGCAATGAGCGCCAAATCCATAACTTCTTGAACGCTGCCCGAACAGAGCATTGCAAAGCCGGTCTCGCGACAGGTCATCACATCAGATTGGTCACCGAATATTGAAAGTGCCTGGCAGGCCAATGAACGGGCTGAGATATGAAAAACGGTAGAAAGCAGCTCACCTGCGATTTTATACATACTGGGAATCATCAGCAAAAGCCCCTGTGAGGCGGTGAAGGTCGTGGTCAAAGCACCGGTCGCCAATGCACCGTGCACGGCTCCGGCAGCACCGGCTTCCGACTGCATCTCCGTAACCGAAGGAACCGTTCCCCAGATATTGGGCTGACCTTTGGCCGTCTTCGCATCGGCCATTTCGCCCATAGACGAGCTTGGAGTAATCGGGTATATTGCAATAACTTCGTTCGTAGCGTGGGCCACGTATGCCACCGCCGTATTACCGTCAATTGTAACCATTTTACGATTCATAGTTTCTCCATTTTTGTAAGGTAAGCATCAAAAACAACAAATTAGCTCAAAAACGCCCCTTTTTTTAGAAGGCTATCTAAGCACCCTAAAGGCTTCCCACAAAGCCCGGTAACCTGCCGTCCTGATAAATCGGGAGGCAAAGGAAAATAAATAATATCGGTCTTTTGCCTAATACTCGGCACACCTGAAAAACGCCCTTATACCCCTTTCCGCTGAATTAAGCAATATAAAATTCCAGCAGAATCTCACTGGAATCACACAAAGAAGGTCCGCTTTGCAATTTGTCCAAAAACGGGGGACTGGCAAACACTTGCGGAAATTGTTCAAATGACAAATTTTTATAAAATTTCCTTGCTTTATTCGGGAAATTAGGCTATAATCTTTTTTAAGAGAACATTGCGGTA
Organism: Planctomycetota bacterium; assembly: GCA_043824065.1. Taxonomy (GTDB): domain Bacteria; phylum Planctomycetota; class Phycisphaerae; order Sedimentisphaerales; family Anaerobacaceae; genus NIOZ-UU13. The sequence goes on from JBDRTM010000154.1 coordinate 7,342, forward strand.
TTTCTGTAGATTGTGAAGAAAAAATACATTTTTGGGAGGAGCGAGTTATGAAAAAGCTACGCTCAAGTGCGCTAGTTTTACTTTTGCTTGTTTCAGTCTTTACTCAGGAAAATGCATCCGGAAGCCAAATTTTTGAAAAGTCTCTGCCGCGATTGGGCCAGAAGTACGTTCCCGGTGAGATCATCGTCAAATTCAAGCCCAACGTTACCGAGGAGGCGATAGCCGCTTTTAATGCAGTTCAAGGCACTTCTACTATCTATACCAGCTCAACTGCCGGCTTCAGAAGATTGAGCATTCCAAGCGGCAGGACAGTTGCCGAAATGGTCGATATTTACCAGGCAAATGCCAACGTCGAGTATGCTGAGGCAAACTACATTGCTTATGCCTTACTCTACCCAATTGAGGAGCTATATTACCTCCAGTGGCACCTATTTAATCACACCTACGGCGGCATTAACATGGAATCTGCCTGGAATCTCTCTACCGGCTCAGGAGTAATCGTAGCAATTGTTGACACCGGCATCGCCTATACCTCTCATCGCGAATATGACGGAACAACCGAGAGGTCCTACCAGCAAGCTCCAGATTTAGCTGACACGCACTTTGTGGCCGGTTATGACTTTGTTAACCAAGATAAGTACCCTGTTGATGATTCAGATCCCGGGCACGGAACTCATATAGCTGGTATTGTCGCTCAAAATACTAATAACGAACTCGGAGTAGCTGGAATAGCCTTTAATGCCATCTTGATGCCTGTGAAGGTATTGGACAGCTGTGGGGCTGGAACTTATGCTAATGTAGCAGAAGGTATTATTTGGGCAACTAATAATGGCGCGCACGTGATTAACCTGGGACTGGGAGGTTCTGAGCCCTCAAAAACTTTAGAGAATGCTGTAGCCTATGCTTACAGTTATGGCGCAACGGTAATAGCCGCTGCAGGTAATGACGGCATAGGAAGTATGTGTTACCCCGCTGCCTACGATGATTATGTCATTGCTGTCGGCGCCACACGTTATGACGAAACTTTAGCTTATTACTCCAACTATGGACTAAGTCTGGATCTGGTAGCTCCGGGCGGTGACCTTAATGTTGACCAAAATAAAGATGGCTATAATGATGGGATTTTACAGCAGACGTTTCAGATAGACAGTACCGGAGAAATATTCTGGGGTTACTGCTTTATGGAGGGAACTTCAATGGCTGCCGCCCATGTCTCCGGAGTTGCAGCCTTGATCATAGCCAGTGGAATTGCCAGCACACCCGATGGAGTCAGAGAGGCTTTAGAATTCTCTGCAGAGGATAAGGGACCGATAGGCTGGGACACAGAATACGGCTGGGGGATAGTAGATGCTTTTGCTGCTCTTCAACAGAAACCAGGACCAGCACCCGGACCAGGACCAGGACCCGGACCAGGACCAGGACCAGGACCTATGCCCCTTGCAGCGGAGTTTACGGCAGAACCCAAAATCGGTCCTGAGCCGCTGACAGTACAATTCACCGACCGGTCCACCGGAAATATCACCAGTTGGTTATGGAATTTCGACGACGGAACAACTTCAATCGATAAGTATCCGGTTCACACATTTTACGACCCTTATTCTTACACCGTGAGCTTGACAGTAACAGGCCCAGACGGTTCGGATACCGAAACCAAGACCGCCTATATCCAAGCCTTTACACCTTCAATTCCTGAAGCGGACTTTTCAAAAGAACCGATACGCATGGATGCACCAATGACCGTGCAATTCATTGACGAATCCACCTGTCCGGCGCATTATATGAGCCGCGGGAATGGCCTGATACTCGGTTCGATGGACTCCGCAGATCACGGAGGTATCACAACCTGGTTGTGGGACTTCGGGGACTCAGAATCATCAGAAGAAAGGAATCCGGCTCACACCTATAAGGACCCTGGTACATACACTGTAACCTTGAAGGTAATAGGTCCAGGCGGTTGGGATACCATTACCAAGGAGAACTACATCACCCTGATGATGCCTTCGGTACCTGTGGCCAACTTTATAGGAAAACCGAGAACCGGAGACGGACCTCTAACTGTGCAATTCACCGACAGTTCCTCTGGATATATCGAGAGCCGCTTGTGGAACTTTGGTGATGGAACAACGTCAACCGAACAGAATCCAACTCACACGTACATGCACAGGAACGTCGGTAATTTCACAGTCAGCTTAACTGTAACAGGCAGGGGCGGTACAGATACTGAAACCAAGACCAATTACATACAATTGGGCACTCCACCAATACACATCAATATTGGCATGTCGAGGAAGCGAGCTTTCCGAACTTGGGATACAATAACGGCAACCGTTACGGTTACGCAGAATAAACCTTCCGGACAACCTGTCAGCGGAGTAACCATACAGGGAACCTGGAGTGGAGGTTATAGCGGCAATGTTTCCGGCCGAACAGATGGAAATGGCAGAGTCAGCTTCGTGACAGATTGGATAGCAAGAACACGAAACGCCACATTCACTATAAATAAAGTGATAATAGACGACACAGAGTCTGATTTTGCCGGAGAGTTGAGTGATTCAATGTAAATTGTTAAGTCCACAGGATGCCTTACGGCAAAGATAATAAACCTCGTGTAAAAAAATCCCTCGATTCTGGGACAGAAAGCTCCAGCTTATCGAGGGATTTTGCTTTATTTTGATACTACTGTACTCTGCCCTCAGGTGTAATCTGAGGGATTGTTACACCTGTCGGAATCCCGGCCGCGGCGGTTATCTGCTTTCCGCTCTTAATATGAAATCCAATCACATCGATAATCTGGATTCCTGATTTCGCCGCAAGGACAGAACAAACCGGTCAGTTTGACTACAGAAAACTAAAAGGCTCCCCAATCCTGCTTTCCCGGAATGTAATAGCTCGGACAAATAAAGCGGAACATATTTGAAATCTTCAGCACTTTGTTAAGTTTAGCCTGGTCCTCGGCTTCCATCGCGGCCAATTCACCACCAAAGACTTCTGAGAAATACTCTTCAGCCGCCTTGTGTCTTTCCTCTTCGGTATTGAAAAGACCGCGAATTTTGCCTAATTCACCGGCATCCAGCCAAAAGCCGCCACAGCCAGGACATTCATCGACCTCAACATCCTTTTTAACACTGAAGAAGTGCCGCATCATCACAACATCGGCAAAAAAGTGTTACTGCTCAAGACCAAAATATTCAAGCCATTGCTTGGTTTCGCCGTCGCTTAGTCCTCGGCGTTTTGCGGCTGGTTCTTTTGTCGTCTTTTTTCGACTCAACTGCTTCTGGACACTATTCCAGAAAACCTCCGACTTTACTGATATTGCTTTTCTGGACCGGGCCGCTTTTCGCAATCTTCGGTCGCTGCTGACAATCGTTAATCTTCTCGGCGCTGTATTTGCACCTATTTTATTCTCGATTACCGTGTCGGCGTCCGTACCTAAGCCGGCAAAAAAAACCTCCAGATTGCTTATATTATCAAATCCGCCTTTGTCTCGCGGGCCGGTACCGTCAAAAATAATTCCACCAGTTTGGCCAATTTGCTTTAAGTATCTACCGACAATCCAGCACAACTGAACATCGCTGATCGGCCCTGAATTCGGGTCCTCTTTATGGATTGAATGCAACAGATTATGACCGTCAATAATAAACATCTCGTATTTTGTATATTGTATTGCGTGATGCGTATTGTGTATATAGCATAAGACTCCGTGCTTCGTGATGCGGATTTGGATATTTCATTCCCCAATTCTCGTAATTTTGTATATCATATTACGCAAGCAGAATGTGGTTTGTCAGGCCTGAAAAAATCGAGGAAACAAAAACCATACAGGGAAAAATCATTCTTTACCCTTCTCTACAAGAACGGCAATCTTTTCAACAAACGCTTCGGCTTCAGGGAGCCACGGTAGAACCTGAGATTCTTCAAAGCTCACAAAATCCACGTAATCACCTTCCTGACGCCGCTCAAATAGGTCGTTGAAAATCCGAGCCTTTTCTTTAGGGACCTTGTTTGTTTTGACAAAATGCCGATTAAAGAGACTTCGCAGCCCTGTATGTTTAGAGGAAGATAAACCCTCTTGGACCAGAAGAGCTGAGACGGCATAAAAGCAAGCATAATAAAGTCGATTCACACACGGATTCCAACGGCTGGCATCGGCCAGAATACGCGCATCCGCGAGTGTTTCGCGCGCCCTCTGGAGACGATATGAAACCAACTCTTTGTTTGATTTGGTCATAATACTATCCCCTCAAGCTCGACATTTTGATGAAACGGCATACTCTCCCAGAGAGGACTATTCCATTCTTCTCGGCTGCGTACAATGCAGCAGATAACTTCATCGCTCTCCCATTCAATTTCGTAAAGGCAATGTCGAATTTTATCTGTACGTTCATCATTAACAGGGCCATCAAGTAAAATCAGAAAATCCCAATCTGACTGTGCTTGTGAATCCTCACGGGCGCGGGACCCATAAAGGATGATTTCAGCATCAGGCTCCATTTCACGTATAGACCTTTTCACTTGTTCTAACAATGCTTCGCGATTCATACAATTATTATAATCCACATCTTATAAAAAAGTAAAGCATTTCCTGCCCGACACCTACATCATACATCACTGGTTTAAACACCAAGAACCTAAAGAATTGGTGATTCGTGACGTATGATTTTAGAAATTGTCATTCCGCACTTGATGCGGAATCCACTCTTTACAGCTCTGGATTCCTGCTTCCGCAGGAATGACAAGCCATCATTTGAGCCTTGACGAAGCACTATACGCAATACATCCCTGCTTTCGTTGTAGGTCACCTCGTTTGGACTCTGACTTGACCTTTTCCCACTCTTCTTTGAGCAGACACTGAGTAACACTGGTCAAGTCATTCAGTGCTTGTTTTAACTTTTCCCTTTGGCTTATGTGAGTTAAATCTGGTATACTCACAATCAGAGCCTCAATTCTCTGATCGTACTCACCTGTTGGATTCAACCGGAGCCGAATTACATGGCGGAGCTTGTCGATTTCTCTCAGTATTTCGTACTCCTCCGGCTTTCCCTCGATATCAGAAAAACACCACGTATATGTAAGCCCACAGAAAGCTGCGATATCCTGCCGAAGTTGCTCGATCCATTTTACCCGCTGACTGGTTACTGTATTTATGAAACTCGTTCGCCGGCTCGCGCGGTAATTGCTAGCAAGGTTCCATATCCCGATAATAAATGTTAAAAGAATTCCTATGCCGTAAATTATGTCTTTGGGTTCTATCATTTCCATCTCATAGCCCCCACTGGGAAAGTCCCAAACATTGTGTCTTCAGCCGACTTTGCTATCTTCTCTGTATCTTTCATTATCGAAAACTTGATTCTCGACGTTCGCAATTGGCAATCTGATTAAATCGAATATCGAGTATCCGGCATTGAGCATCGAGTTATGCTCCAAAACGTATTTCGCCGCCGACGATTGTTTTTTCGACCTTGCCTTTAACTTTCCAGCCGTGATACGGACAGTTCCTGCTCTTGGAGCGGAATGTGTTTACGTCAATTTCATACTCGGAATCCGGGTCGATAATAGTAACGTCGGCCTGTCTGCCTACTCCAAGTGTGCCCTTGTCAACACCGATTATCTTAGCCGGCTTTTCGGTCATCAAGCAAATCAAGCCGGGCCAATCCAGAACACCAGGCTCAATAAGAGCCTTGACGTAAAGGCCCAGTGCACATTCCAAACTTGCTATACCGAAAGGTGCAGCTAAAAATTCCAGCTCCTTTTCACTCTGCAGGTGCGGAGCATGGTCCGTTACCAGTGCATCGACAAGCCCTTCGGCAATCGCCTGCCTGAGGGCCTCAACATCCTTGTCCCCCCGAAGAGGCGGGTTTACCTTATAGTTGGTATCATATTCGGCGCAGCATTCCTCGGTCAAAAGCAAATGATGCGGTGTTACCTCGCAGGTAATCGGCAGAGAATCTTTCTTGGCAGCCCTTATCAGCTCGACCGACCCGGACGTCGATATGTGCTGAGCGTGGTAGCGAATCCGCCCGGGGCGGATCTTTTTGATAAGCTGAATATCGCGCCACAGCATCGCCTCTTCCGCTAACGGGTCTATCCCCGGCAGTCCAAGTATCGTTGAATAGTAACCCGAGTTCATCACGCCACTGCCGGCAAAACCGTCATCCTGACAATGCTGAGCCACAACCACATCGAACATAGCGGCATATTTCAACGCCCGCAGCATAACCGCCGGGTCCTGCACCCCCCTGCCGTCATCGGTAAAACCAACGGCCCCGGCCTCAGCCATAAGTCCCATCTCCGCAAGCTCAACACCCTGCAGGCCTTTCGTGATGGCCCCCATCGTGTAAACATGAGTTTTCCGTCTCTGTCTGCCCTTTCTATGGATGTATTCCACATCGGTTTCATTTTCTATAACAGGATTGGTATTCGGCATACAGACAACTGAGGTAAAGCCTGCTGCCACCGCCGCCTCTGAGCCGCTTGCTATTGTTTCTTCTTCTTCATCGCCCGGCTCACGAAAGTGAACGTGGACGTCAATCAACCCCGGCACGACTAATTTGCCAGCCGCATCAATAACCGTTTCATAGTTTTGAGTTTTAAGTTTTGAGTTTTGAGTTTCTTCTCCAACCTCTGCAATCTTACCATCGACGATAAGCACATCGCACTTTTTATCGACGCCGTTCGCAGGGTCTATAACCCGACCATTTTTTATCAATAATTCAGAACTCATATTGAAATAATCAATTCCATTCTGTTGTGAGGAATCTCTAATAGCTGGGGCACACCTGGAAGTTTTGGCATAATTACACCGCCACCTCAACCGAACGAGTGGTTTTATCTTTCAGCAGTTCCTCGACTGTTGCAAGGTATGTCTCTATAGCGTCCTTTATATTTTCGAGCGCCTCTTCTTCAGTTGCACCCTGGGACCAGCATCCAGGCAGCCCGGGACACCAGACGGCATAACCTTCGTCAGTCTTCTCAAGTTTAACCATGTACTTCATTAGGTACTCCTACACAACAATAAGTTATCAATAATCAATTATCAATCCCCTTGCGCTGCTGCCTGGTTGACCAGGAACAGCACCGCCATTCTCACCGCCAGGCCGTTGGTTACCTGCTCTAAGATAACACTGTTCCGGCCGTCGGCCACTTCACTTTCCATCTCCAGCCCTCTGTTAATCGGGCCCGGGTGCATAACCAAAATATCAGGCTTGGCCCTTTTCATACGCTCGACAGTCAGTCCGAAATAATGAGAGTATTCCCGTATCGATGGAAAAGGATTGCCGCCGAGCCGTTCAAACTGAATCCGAAGCATATTTATCACATCGACCTTTTCGATAACCTCATCAAGGCTGTAGCTTACCTTGACCGGCAATCGGTCAACCTGTGGCGGCATAAGTGTCGGCGGGCCAACAAATATCACCTCGGCGCCGAGTTTTGTCATCGCCCACATATCGCTGCGGGCAACGCGCGAGTGCGCTATATCGCCGACAATCGCTATCTTTAAGCCCTCAAGGGTGCCTTTTATTTTGCGAATAGTATAGACATCCAGAAGCCCCTGTGTGGGATGCTCGCAGAACCCGTCGCCGGCATTTATCACGCAGGCATTGATATTCCTGCTCAGAAACTTCGGCGCACCGCCGGCACCGTGCCGAATCACTACAATGTCAATTCCCATCGCTTCCAGATTCCTGACCGTATCCAAAAGGGATTCGCCTTTACTGACCGAGCTGGTCTTCTTGGTGAATTCGATAATATCAGCGCTCAATCGATTTGCGGCCAAGGCAAAGCTGTTTCGCGTCCGGGTGCTGTCTTCAAAAAACAAGTTCACTACAACCTTGCCCCGCAAAGGCGGGGCCTTTTTGACCGACCGGGTGCTTATTTGCTCAAAACCTTTGGCTGTGTCAAGAATATATGTAATCTCTTCGGCACTAAGCTCCCGCAAGCCGAGTAAATGTTTGCGATGCCACTTGAACTGTTTGCTTTTTCTTTTTAACGCCATAGTCTTGTATATGCGTATATGAGTTTATGAGTTAATGCGTAACCCATCTACTCATTTGCTCATTCACGCATCCACTCATTTACCCAATGCCCACTTCATCTTTTCCATCCGATTCGACAAGGCTGACCTGGACTAATTTACCGGGTGCGGCATCTGCTTTGTAACCGGCGTAATCGGCCTGTATCGGTAACTCCCTGCCGACCCGGTCAACAATGACCGCCAACCTTATCGCCCTGGGCCTGCCCAAATCTATAAGGGCATCCATCGCCGCTCGCGCAGACCGGCCGGTATATAGAACATCATCAACCAAGATAATGATTTTATCGTCTATATCGAATCCGATTTCCGTGGTGCGAACCAGCGGCTGAGCACTGCCGTGCGGCGAATTCAAATCGTCACGGTAAAGCGTTATATCCAGAGTGCCACACGGAACATCTTTGCCGAGCTTCTGGGATAATTGGCCCGATAATCTCTGGGCAAGAACCTCTCCCCTGCTGCGGATACCGATTACTGCGATATCCATCTCGGCCGGGGTCTCAGAAAGAATACGACCTGTCAAATCCTTGAGGACCTGCTCGATTTGTCCGGAATCCAAAATTACCTTCATAATTGCAACAAACCTACTAATGAAAAAACATTCTGAATATTGGATTGAGTATAGCAACTGCAGCTAATAAAGGCAAGATTTCTAAAGAAGTTTTCAAAAACCGACCTTTTAATACTAAAAACCACATTGTTACAGGAACCTGCCCGATAATTTACTTGAAAACTAAGCCGCTTTATGGTATTATAGTATTAAGAATTTACGGACAGGAATGTACAAGCTAAGGACTGGTAAAGAAATTAGGTTTCGTTTTGGCTCCAGCGAGGACAAGGCTGGCAAGGAAGCAAAACGCAGGCCTACTGGTT
>JBDRTM010000155.1:0-8836 GCA_043824065.1 Planctomycetota bacterium
TTACCAAAAAGATTTAGTGCAGCTTTTGCAAATTGCTATTTGGTCTTGCTGAGCTGTTTTATGGAGCAGCCTTATTTTTCTATAGGATTTGTTATTCCAAATTTCAAAGACCGACGTTTTATTTACGTCTCCTAAGATAACTGTCCCTTCGTAGTCTAAGCAGCACAAAGCGGCATTACCATTGGACAGCACGGTGAATGTTCGCCACACTCTTGAACATGGTTTTCTTATTGTTGACTTCCCGGCATGATTAATTTCAGAATCGGTCCAATTGTGGACCTTGCCAAAGGAAAAATCGTCCACACAATTCTCCAAGGTTCGTATAGTTTCGTTTTTGTCCGACGTGCTGCAGCAGGCAACTTTTATTTTCAATGGGGATTTCTTGAGGTCCCTGATTTTAACTAATTCTTTAATATTAGCTACGATAGTATCAAACTTAAGCCCAAAACGTATCTGCTCAAACTCTGCCTTTGTAGTCCCGTCAAAACTTATTTTAATCTCATCAAGTCCCGCATCAATAAGCTCATTAGCTTTGTCCGCCGTAAGGACAGACCCGTTTGAAAATATAATCACTCTTTTTAGGCCTTTTTGCTTGGCGTACCGTATCCTTTCAGATAGGCGTTTATCAAGCAATGGCTCGCCAAAATTGTGTAAATGAACATTGCCGCAGTTATATTTGGAGCATTCATCTATGATTCTGTTATAAAGAGCATCATCCATGTAACGAGCTGGTCGCTGCATGTTTCGATGCGGACAGATTACACATTTTGCGTTACAGGCATTAGTCGTTTCGATCCGTACTGTATTGGGAAATCGACTCAATGCGAGATTAAATGCACTTCCGATGAAAGAGCAGGATATTCTTGACAGTTTTGTTCTGTTCTGTCCTGTTCTGTTAATCACGTTTTGTTCTCCCTGGCCTGTCACAATGACGCTAAAATCGGCACCGGTTTTCAATACTTGATTCTGTTGGCAAATCAGGGATTTTTCAACCGGGTAAGGCCGTTTCGGTTTCGGGCTTGAAGACGTCAAACTCAGGACCGAACTGCCCTAAGTATAGCAGAGAGTAGGCCCGTTTGAAAACCAGCAGAGGCAATAGTATGACAGTGCCGATATAGGGTATTAACAGCAGCAAGCTTACACAGCAGAGGCAGCATCCTATACAAAAGCCAATCGAAAAAATTGCACCTATCACTATTGCTATTACAATTTGAAAGAGGATGTACAGTACGAAACGGACTTTATTTACAGAAAGGATTGTCAGGAATTCCCGCCAGCCCGCCGTGCAGCTTGTTGTTCGCAAGAACATAATTGGTACGACAAAGTCCGTCGTGAATTTGGCAATCAAGGCGAAGATAATTGAGATAGCAGCAATCATAAGGACAGTCATTACAATATTTAACACAACGAATACACCCGGGCCATTGCCAGCTACCACTATTGCGGTAAGGCCAACGGCCAGAAGACAGGGCAGACCTATCGCAGCGAAACCTATTAAGCCTAATACGATTCTGAACAAAAACAAGCTGTTGGCGTGTTGTCGGAATTTTGCCCAGGGAACTTTGACCTCGGCCTTGTTCTCAGCAACACCGTGGAGGAACATAAATCGTCCCCGGCTGCTCAGCCAGGTAGAAACAAGCCATAGCACTATTATCAACATCACTCCAATTAAGGCTACAGGAATGATCCAGCCCAGGTTCTCTAAGACAAACACTTTTGCCTGACCGAAGGCCTCACGGGCTTCAGGATGCCTACCTCCTCTGCCCCCTCCCCCCCCGCTGCCTCCACCACTTTTGCCTAAGAATGCCAGCCAAGCGCAGAAGCCAATAACAAACCATTTGCGCAAGTCGAAGGGGCTAAAAAGTATCGTCTTTACCTTCTCGAAAGCAGGGCTGATAGGCTCGATTACACTCACTGTCGGTGGCCGTTGCGGGGTCATAATATAAGTCCTCCAAGATAAATAAACCGGTTAATGAACATTATATCGGCATCGCATCGAGCAAACTTTGCCCAATTTCGTTGTTCTACCTCATTAGGCACTCAAATTTACCTTTCAGCTAACAATCTCTATTAAGTAATATGCGCAAAAAGGGAAAATTACTCACACTTTTTTAATATTTCCCTCACATTCCCTGATTGCCGGTATAAGGCTCAAGCTTATATATGTATCCTTTGTCTCCACCGCAAGGTGTCCTGCGGAGTGACTGGTTGTCCGTGATTTGATTGACGACTCCTGGTTCACGCCCCTGGCTTTTCCTGCTGCTGTTTGAGTAAGCGCAGTTCCTTTTGAATCGGCCAATCGGCGAAGGCCAATACAAAGGGCATGATTATATTCGCTATTGGCACGAGCATTAACAGCCCGAGAGCCCAGCAGTAGCCGGCCTTGGAAAATATCTTACAGAAGATCAATGCCGTTATGATGGCCACTATAAGGAATAAAAAAATTCCGAATATAGCGAATATTGCTATAATCACGTGAGCCGCTTCCGGACAATGCTGGAAAGGAGCAGCAAGTTCCATATTTTTCCCTTTCAATAAACACAATTTGTCATTCCCGCGAAGCTTGTGCCCGCGAAAGCGGGTAGCGGGAATCTATCATGCAGATACATTTCTGGTTCCCTGCTTTTGCAGGGATGACGGCACAAATCGTTCAGTTTAAAAAATTGGATCAACTGCAAAAAAGTTGGTTACTTTAAGGTGAGTTTACCGGCTAAGACCATGAATAAGACGGATTTATCGCATTGTGGGCAACAGCATATATGTGTTATAAGTGGACGGCACCACAAAGGATACCGCCCACATGCTGTTGCCTTAAAGCGTTAAATCTATATGGCTTACATCAAAATGACCCTTAATATTCACCAACTTTTTTGCAGTTGATCCAAAAAATTAACTTAACGGCAAACGTTTTGTTGTAAGTATCAAGTTTGCAGTATAGCAAATAAACGCTCCTTTTACAAGGCCAATTTAGCCGTGAGGACCAGGGTGAGCGAAAGCTCATAACCTGTTTAGCTTAGCTATAGCTCGAGCTATCCGGTCGCGGCGGGCCTCGATGGGGGCCGGGTCTTTAGTAAAAGTCGTCATATCCTTGGTAATACTTTCCGGCACCTCAAGCAGAGTAGTGTATTTTTTACGCTGTTGCGGGGTGAGTTTGTCCTTTTTAGCTTTGAGCATTCTGCTCAGAATAGCTAAGTACTCATAGTCCTCAATACCGTCACGCAGCATTTCCCACCGGATGCTTTCAACCGGCCCTTCAAGAACCGGCTCGGTGGGATGGGCGTCCGCAGCGGCTTCGGGTGGATAAATGAATCGACCATCACCGTTGCCCCAGGGTTTTTTGGCGCCTTTGGGTGTGCTGTAACTGGAACGCCAGCCCATAGGGTCCTGATATGGATTTTGCGGATGCTCGGGGTCCGGATAAGCGGCGGAGCTGGTCCAGTAGTTTGTCTGCCAGACTAAGATGCCGTCAATTTTGCGTTTCCAACTCTGCCAGAGCCAGACTCGCAGCTCAGTGCCGGGGTGGTCGATAAACAAAGTGCAATAGGGCGCCTTGGGGCCGGTGCAGACGTACCACCAGAATTTTTCGCCGTGCCGGCGCCGTTGTTCGGCTGGTTCGTGTTTATAGTTATTTGAAACAGAGCACCAGATATTCGGCCCGCCAATCAGTTTCGGCTCGACCTGTTCGGTCAGCATACGATTGATGTCACCCGCTGCCTGCTTAAGTTTAGAGAACCCGTTCATAACGAACTCGTAGTCCCTCGGAGCAGGCTCGTCGAACCAATAAATAAAGGCCTCGTCGAGCCAGCCTTTTTCGCGCAGGTGCTCCTGGACTTCGCGGCAGTAGGCATTAAAGGCGGCTTTGTAATGGGGGGTATCCTCACTGAAGCCGAGCAGCTCCGGCTCACGTCGGGAATGGAAAGTCCCGCCGCCGAGACCCGGAATGCTGAGCCGAAAGGAGTTAAAGTGGTAGTAATCGATTCCTCGCTCCATCGCTTTGTCCCAGGCGGTCCAGTCAAAGACCGGCTTAAGTTGTTCGGGTTCAATTGACTTAGGAGCTTTGGGCCAGGTAACTGCGAGTCTGTCCAGCGGCGCAGGATTGTAGGGAGATATATGATGGGCGCCGAAGCTGGCCCAGTACTTATCGAGGACCTGCCGTTTTTGCTGAGAGTCGGACAGTTTCTGATAGCGGAATACATTGGACGTGGAAAAGCCAAAGGCCGTCGTGCAGGTCATCCGGTCGGGAAGAACGAAATCATAAACCTCGACACGCAGTTTAACATCGGCACTGTAGTTTTGCCCAATAAGGTGAATGCTGCCGGTATAGACTCCTGCCGGGACCTCGCGTGGGACTTTGACGCGAATCCAAAACGGCTGATTTTTACCCGCCTCCAGCTCAATAGGTTCTTTAAAAGGCGGCAGTGGGTCCGGCCAAAGCCCGGGCACTGAGCTTTTATCGGTTGGCTGTGTGACATTGACGTATCGCACCTTGAGCACTTCCACGTTCTTCGCGGGAATAGTAGCTCCGCCGGGTCCGGTCAACGCTCCGGAACGCACGGTAAAACCCTTCAAGGAAACTGTTGGCCGAACTACTAATTGCGCCGCCTCAGCTTCATTGCGGGCGGCGCGTATCACAATTGTTCGGCCTTTTGTCTCAGGCGGCGGCTTGTCCGGGCTTATTTTCCAGCCGGACGAGGACCACCACAAACCGACCCGCTCAGTCGAACCGGCGAGCAGCTCACCATAGGGTGCGTTAAAATAATCGCTTCTTTGAGATGATACACTCTGGCTGCTCAGCAATACTGCCAGGCAAAGAATTGTTCTTAACATAGGACATTACCTCCAAAGCGAATTTTCAATTTCAATCCGGCCGACCCCGCACCAATTGAGCCTTAGGACTTGTAAATAAATTATATTCCATTTTTGGCTGGCTGCGGCTTCGGCTGGCGGTGTCAGCAAAACTCGGACTACCAACCAGTAGGCCTGCGTTTTGCTTGCTTGCCAGCCGTGTCCTCGCTGGAGCCAAAACGAAACCTAATTTCTTTACCAGTCCTTAGGAATTAAGAGTTTTTGGATCGAGGTTCGTTTGAGTGCCGGCTTTTTTTCACTTGTGGGTCCAAGGCTCAAACCTGCGACGTCAAACCATCCGATTGGCCCGGATGGATGAGAAGCTTCAAGGCCTACTGAAAAAAGCACGGTTTCACGAAAAGTAATAAGAAAATATGCGAGAATTATTATGAACAAACAAAGAGGATTTACATTAATAGAGCTTCTTGTAGTAATTGCCATCATTGCGTTACTAATGGCGATACTGATGCCGGCCCTAAATCGGGTTAAAAAACAGGCAAAAGCAGTCGCCTGCCAAACAAACCTTCGTCAATGGGCGCTTGTCTTCTCGATTTATATGGATGAAAACGATGGCTATTTCGCTTACGGTGACAGCAGCGGCAGATGGAGGTGGGTCCTGCAAGCCCACCACAGAGACCGCAAGCTAAGCGCCTGCTGCCCGGAGGCCTCGAACCCTAACAAGCACACAGGTACGTTCGGAACCTGGGGCGCAGAATCTCTGGATGCCGACTACGTAGCACAGCAGGACTACGGCAGCTATGGTATAAATCGCTGGGTCTATAACAGAAAAACAGACCAGCCGCAAGAGGGGTACTTCAAGACTCGCAACGTTCAAGGCACAAATCAAATTCCGCTGTTTCTGGATTGCTCATGGTACGGGGCCGGCCCTCTTGACTATGATTTGCCTCCGGAATATGAAGGCCACACAGAAAGTGGTACCGGCCATTGGAGAGGTGACAACATGAGACGCTTCTGCCTGAACCGGCACAACGCAGCGACAAACGGCGCTTTTCTGGATTTCTCTGTCCGAAGAATAGGACTCAAGGAATTGTGGACATTGAAATGGAATCGCAACTTCGAGACAGTCAACCTGTGGACCAAAGCCGGCGGCGTCCTACCAGGCGACTGGCCGGGATGGATGAGCAATTTCAAGAACTACTGAAAAAAGGTGTAAAAATATGGACAGACAAACCAGAAGAGACTTCTTAAAAGTATTGGGCGTCACCGCCGGTTCGCTGATGCTCCCGGGGGCTGTATTCAGTAAACGCCGAGCCGCGCGCAGGCCCAATGTCATCCTGATATTCACCGACGACCAGGGCACTATAGACGTCAACTGCTACGGCTCGAAAGACCTTTACACGTCCAATCTGGACCGATTGGCCAGAGAGGGAACACGATTTACGCAATTCTACGTCGGCGCACCGGTCTGTTCGCCTTCGCGTGCGGCATTGATGACCGGCCGTTATCCCCAAAACGCCGGCGTGCCGGGGAACGTCTCCTCACAGCCGGGCCGTGCTGGCATGCCAACCGAGCAGGTAACCATCGCTGAGATGATGAAGTCCGCCGGCTATGTCACCGGCCATGTCGGCAAATGGCACCTGGGATATACGCCGGAGACAATGCCTAATGAGCAAGGTTACGATTATTCATTCGGACACATGGGCGGATGTATCGACAATTACTCACACTTCTTCTACTGGTCAGGCCCCAACCGTCACGACCTCTGGCGCAACGGTCAGGAAGTCTGGCGCGATGGAGAGTTTTTTGGCGAGCTTACGGTTGATGAATGTAAGAAATTCATCAATGAGAATAAAGACCAACCGTTTTTCCTCTACTGGGCTATTAACATGCCGCACTACCCATTGCAGGGAACAGAAAAGTGGCGAAAAAAATACCAGCACCTCGATGCCCCCCGCCGAATGTACGCGGCCTTCATTTCCACAATGGATGAGATGGTAGGCCAGGTCGTAAAGCACCTGGACGAATCGGGTCTGCGCGAAAATACCCTTATCATTTACCTCAGCGACCACGGCCATTCCGTAGAGCAGCGGACTTTCTCCGGCGGCGGCAGCTCCGGTGACTTCCGGGGCCACAAATTTACCCTCTGGGAAGGAGGCATCCGCGTGCCGTGCATCGCTTCCTGGCCCGGCCGTATTCCTCAAAACGCCGTTCGTAACCAGATGGCAATCAGCATCGACTGGATGCCCACTATCGCACAGTATTGTCGCATTAAACCGCCCGAACACAAAATTGACGGCAAGAGCATCATCCCAATTATTGAATCTCCAAACGCTCCCTCCCCGCATAAAGTCCTCCACTGGGAGACAAGCAGAGGCAAACACTGGGCCGTGCGCGAAGGTAACTGGAAGCTGGTCCACAACGGCCCAGCTACAGATTACAAAGGACGCAAGCTCCCAAAAGCCGAGAATTTTTTATCTAATATAGCTGAGGATGCCACCGAAACCAAAAACCTGGCTAAGTCCAATCCCGACATAGTCAAACGCCTCACAACCCTGCACGAGCAGTGGCAAAAACAGAGACAGAACAAATAGCAAGAACCTTTGTGATTTGCAGAATTGTCGTTGTGAGGCCTTTTTAAAAACCGCGGCAATCTCAACTTCGCAATTCGAAATTCCTTGCTTGTCCCGACGGCATTTGTCGGGGTTCGACACCTGTCCTGAGCATGGTCGAAGGATTCGATATTTCTTCCGGTCATTCCGAGCGCAGCCGAGGAATCTATTAAAATTGCTTGCCCCCGCATTTCTTTGGCGGGGGTCATTCCCGCGAAAAGCCTGCCCTGAGCGAAGACGAATGGGCGGGAATCCAGCTTCTTCGCCATTGAATCCCTGCTCCCCGCTTTTGTGGGGACAAGTTTACCCCTGCGGAAGCAGACGCAGAGGTGACATCGTTGGTTTCTGTTATCCGCAATAGATATTAGCTAAAGGCCTTTCGCAGCAGGGCAAGACTCTTCGGTATAGCGGTTTTGTAGTCTTCGTTTCCTTCAAATTCGAGTGACACATAGCCCCGGAAATTGTGTTTTCGCATAATCCGGGCGATGCGCGGATAATCCAAATCGAGGCTGTACCACAGGCCGCCGCCATAGTAGGTCTTGGCGTGCATAAAGACAGTGTGCGGAGCGCACTGTTCGAGATTGTCGTACGGGTCTTCGAGGAAATTGCCGGTGTCGAGCAGGACTTTGAGCCACGGTGAATCGACCGCATTTACTATCCTCAACAGCCCCTCCGGCGTACGGGCCAGGCCCCAGTGGTTTTCCAGCCCAAGTATCACGCCGCACTTCTCTGTCGTGGGCAGGCATTTCTCGATGCTGTCGATTACCCATTTGAAACCATCTTCATCAGTGTACCCAGCCAGCGGTTCCTCGATGCCGCGCTTCTCCATCAAATCGTCAAAGTTCTTGCTTGTCCCCCAGGTCCCGGTGTTGAGACGCATAACGGGTATCCCAAGCTTATAAGCTAATTCGATGCACTTTAGAGTGTGGTCTATGTTCTTTTGCCTGTACTCCTTGTCGGGCGAGAGAAAACGCTGGTGGATGGACATGCCGCACAGGTCGATGCCGTTGATAACCGCACATCTCTTGAGCTTCTGGAGATAATCGTTGGACTCACCCTCCATTTGCCTGTGCAGTATCTCCACCCCATTAAAGCCCATCCGGGCGGCCTCCTCGATACAAGTCTCAATCGGCAGCTTCAGGTTTCTCTTGAACCGCCAGAACGAATACGTCGAGACGGCTATCGGATTGGGACGCCGTGACTTTGCAACGCCTTCTCCGGCGAAAGTTTGCGCAGTAGATGAAAAAGAAGTAAGACCAAGGGCACCGGCCGTAGCAACCGAACGGCCAAGAAAAGTCCTGCGTTTAATCGATTTCATAATTTGTCTCTCCAAATATTATTTCTTTCGTACAAAATTGCCGGCATCCGCCAATACAATGTCCCTTATATTTCGAGTCCGTCAGACAACCGGACGGTTGTTG
>JBDRTM010000156.1:0-4935 GCA_043824065.1 Planctomycetota bacterium
GCAATAGCATGCAAAAGCCATTAGAAACACTGTTGCGGATATTTCAAAAACCATACCGGGAAACATCGGGATTGATGGACTAAAAAGACGCATTAAAATCCCGGCTGCGATAGTTAAAGGCACTAACATAGTTAGAATTGCCAGAATTCCGGCGATAATCCTGGCAAGCAATATCCGGTTTCTGCTTACCGCTAAAGTCGATAAAAGTGCGGAGATTTTCCTGGTTTTGTCTAAATACATCTGGGTTGCGCCCATGGCACAGATGCCAAATATGACAATAGTAACAGCCGGGACTCCAAGCCCTATTGCAAACACCGGCGGTTCCTTGGGGTCGTATTGGTGTATTACAGAAATCGACATAATGATAAAAACCGCCGAGAAAGCAGCCGCTCCGATGAAATATACGATATGGTCCTGAATCTCTCTTTTTATAAGTGTAAACATTTCTTGTCTCCTGTTATCAGCCGGTAATCGACACCGGATTAGGGTTTGTACATTCTATAAATATGTCCTCAAGGCTCATCGGGATTTCCGTGCAGCTTGAGGGTTTGAAAGTATCGAGAACAGTCTGTTTCTGTTTGTTCCAGTTGGCAACGGTTATTACCATCTCACGGCCCTGGATTTGCTGATTTATAATCTCTGTCAGATGTAGGTTCGGTGGTGCGGATTCGGGGAAGATTACCCGCAATTTTTTCACCCGCTCTTTAAGCTCTTCAAGCGGACAATCCACGACGAGCTTGCCGGCGGCGAGTATTCCTATCTTATCGGCGATTCGCTCCACGTCGCTGAGGATATGGGAGCAGAATAAAATGGTTCTGCCCTGCTGCTGGATGAGGTCGATGGCAAGCTCAAGGAACTGCCGGCGGGCAACGGTATCAAGTCCCAGCGTGGGGTCATCGAAGATAAGCAGCTCCGGGTCTATCGCCATAGCTAAGGCGAGGTTCAATTGCGCTCGCATACCGATTGAAAGCTCTTTTACCTTGCGGTCGGCGGGTAAGCGGAACGTTTCTATCAGATGGTTAAAAAACTCGTCGTTCCACTGCAGAGAAAGGTCTTTGCAGAGCTTAATAAGCCGTGCGACTCTGTAGCTTTGGATAAGGTTGTGGCCTTCGGCTACGTAACCGATTCGGCTGTGGAGTTTTGCGGAAAGCTCGTTTGATTCGGCATCCAGCAGAAAAGTCTTTCCGCGCGTTGGCGGCTCAAGGCCCAGGAGAATCCGAATAATCGTTGTCTTGCCGGAGCCGTTTCGTCCCAACAGCCCGTAGATGCAGCCTCGCGGGACATTTAGATTGATGCCATCCAAAACACACCGTCCGTCGAAATATTTGACAAGGTTTTCCACTTTGATAACGTTCTCATCCATTCGGTCACCCTTTCTTCGAAGGCAAATTGAATTTGACAACTGCGTTATTGAACCACTCCAAAAGCGTTTGACTGTCAATTTGCATATGATATGCATCAACTGCTATTCGCTCGAGTTCCTCGGAAATGAGTTTTTTTCTGACCGACCGGCTCAAATTACTGTCAAGATTCGCGACAAAAGCGCCGGCACCGGCCTTGGTAACAATAATGCCCTCCTGCTCTAATTGACGATAAGCCTTGGCTATTGTGTTGGGATTTATAGTAATCTGTCCGGCTAATTCCCTTACCGTAGGCAGCTTTTCATTTTTGATGAGCCTGCCTAAGGCAATGTCACGCTTAATTTGGTCCATTATCTGCTGGTAAACGGGCCTGTCGGATGCGTTGTCTATACGAAAATGCATAAATCAACCTCAGTATTTGTACTATTTCAACTATTACAAGTATAACACAAATCTGCCCTTTGTCAAGCACCGTCGAGAAAAAAATTGAAATATTTTTAAAAATTTTCAAGTGCTATTCGGAACCGGGTACAAAGATAAAATTTCGTTATTGCACGCGGCTTTCCGCCGGCTGGTCGAGGTGTTGACGGACAAGAGAATTCTGGTTATCGTATTGTTAAGTGCATTCTACAACATAACTTAGGCATAGATAAGAGCAGATACATCCTGTAGGGCAGTCTGTCATGTGAGAGGTTAAAAGATGAGCAAAAAACTCAAACCACGTAAAAGCTGGCAGAAGAGTGCTCGTGCCAACCCCGCTACTTGTAGATGAGTTAATCCGCAAAGTCGGAAAAAGAAAACTTATCACCATAAAACAAATCAGAGAACAACTGGCAAAAGATTTCAAAGCCGACTCAGGAGATCCATTTGCAGTTCAGAGACTTCTCGGGCATGTTGATTTAACGATGGCGACAAGATACGTACAGGATGTTTCCGAACAGACTGACAGAGTTATTGAAAATAGTAGGAGGTACGTGATTCGAGGAGATAATGTTGTGTGAACGGCATATCCACAGCTGTTACACAGAAGATACCAGCAATAGCCTTCCAAGAAAAGATTTGACAAGCAAATAGGTGCTTTCTTTTCGCTTAATAAAGCGATTTGAATTAGAGCTTATCCGAATAACCGCCTCGTTATGAGGCCGAGCGGTAGGGTGGGGCTTGCCCCACCATTATTTCTGCCAACCAGGGTACCGAAGAAGAGCCTGCCGATTTGCTTGGGCAGCCACGTTTTCACGGACCTGTGAATCTTCGTTTTGATAATCCTCATTGGATAGGTGCCTGGCGTGATTTATACGGATATAAATATAACGACTTGGAAAAAGAACATCTAAGCCTTCTTTTTAAGGAGAAGCAGCGTATTAAACGCCAGCAAGGTGAGAATTACCCAACTTGGGTTTTAGATAAATTAGGAATAGAAACTGCATTAGGTCCTTGGCAAGAACTCGGTTTGGGACAAACGCCACCTCGCTTTTATTGGGTTGCATTGGTAGATGATTTTTGGCATCCTTTCTCAGGTATTCATTATACAAGCGATATAAAACCTGCAGCGACGTTAGAGGAATATACCAAAACTGTTGTGACTCCGGCGATTGAATCATTTAAACAAGATGGTGCAATAGCCATTAAGTTTATAGTAATTTTGTATTGGCGTCCACTGAATTTCCAAAAAGTATCCAGTGTGGAAGCGGCCTCGGTCTATGAGCAGCTCCTTCAAGAAAAGGAAGTTTCAATTAGCGAACAACGCAAACTCCAAGATTATCTTTTCCGCTATATAACTCAAGAAGCAGGCCGATTAGATCTAAAAGTGCACATTTATTCAGGTATCGGTGCTGATCCATACTTTAACATAAGTGGTTCGAATCCAATGTTATTGGAGTCTGTCTTCAATGACCCTGACCAACGAAATACCAAATTTGTAATTAACCATGGCGGGGGGCCGTTTGATAAAGAAGCGGGTGCTATGTTAATCAAGCCGAATGTCTATGTTGATTTCTCTTTCCATACCTTTTTTCGTTCCACGCATGCATTGAGTAAAACGATTCGTGCCTGGCTGGAATGGTATCCCGAGAAAGTGTTATTCGGAACTAAGGCTATTGGAGTTTCGCCATTATTAGGTTGGGAAGAACGTGCATGGCTTTCTACAAAAACTGCGCGTAATGCCCTCGCTATAGCTCTAACAGAGATGATGAACGATGGGCAGATTTCACGTAACCGTGCCTTTGAGCTGGCCGAGATGGTGCTTCGTACAAATGCCATAAGACTTTATGATCTTAGAACAAAATTGCTGGTCGAAAAAGGGGCTGATATTTCTCTGCACACGGCAGCCCGGCAGGGGTTGCAGGAGGAACTCAAGAAGCTGATCGAGAAAGGAACTGATGTTAATGCGAAAGACTCGTCCGGCCAGACGGCGTTGCACTACGCAGCCCGTGAAGGTTACAAGGAAATCATCGAATTACTTCTTGAAAACGGAGCTGACGTGAATATCAGGGTAAAATATTACAATCTGACAACTGCAGAAATTGCCATGAACAACAACCATAACAAGGTGGTAGAACTGCTAATCGCTAAAGGTGCTGATATTTCCCCTCTGCATTTAGCCCTTTACATGAAAGATGAGGCCAAGGCAAAGAGTCTAATTGAGGGCGGTGCTGATGTGAACGAGCGGACACCGTATGGCAATACCCCGATGCACAGAGCGGTTGTTGCCGGTCTCAAGGACATTGTAGAGCTACTCATTGCTAAAGGTGCTAATGTCAATGCCAAAGACAATTGGGACTGGACTCCTCTTCACAGCGCAGCCGAAGAAGGTCACAGGGAATTGGCTGAGCTATTGATTGCCAAAGGAGCGAATGTCAACGCCAGAGACCCGCTCGATCGGACTCCCTTGTGGTATGCCCAAGAAGAAGGCCACACCAAAATCATTGAACTGTTACGCAAACATGGAGCGAAGGAATGATTCAGAGTGGCCTGGCGGCAACAACAAACGGTGTACTCAACCGTTTTAATCCTTGGATTATCACTTAATTTTAGGCAATTCGACAAACTAATTGCATCTAAGTTGCGTTCTCTTTCCCGGTAATCCTCATTTAAGCGAAAACCTTGAATAGCCTAACCTTCCCCTTCACCCTCGCCCGCTCAGACCTTATAAAGCCTGCTCGTACGAGCCTGTCTTTTGTCATTTGAGGTTTGGATCCATTCGACAGAGTTTACCCTGAATTAGCCGAAGCCCTGCCTGCCCTCCGTAGCTGGTTCCTTCGTAGCCTTGGCGAAGAAGGATAGCGAAGGGGGGAGCGTAGCCGAAGGGGTAGTCGAATGGGCTCAGAGCCTGCCCTGAACGTAGTTGAAGGGACAAGCTTGTTGAGAGCTTCGGATTTAGTGACCTGTCCTGAGCAGGGTCGAAGGATTAGTGCTTCGAGAATCCAGCATCCAGCTTTGTAGCATGAAAAAGCTCGTAGTCATTTGACTATGGTTCGTTTCCCAACCTTTCGCTGGCCGGAGCGTGAAAAAGCCCGTAGTCATTTGACTATGGTTCGCTTCCCAACCTTTCGCTGGCCGGAGCATGAAAAAGCCC
>JBDRTM010000157.1:0-4536 GCA_043824065.1 Planctomycetota bacterium
AGGCTTTTGGCCATATCGACAGCCGAAGCGGCGTCGGCCGCGTAGCCGTCGGCGCCAATTTTATCTGCGTAACCCTGTGTTACCGGTGCGCCGCCTATCATAATCTTGGCTGAAACACCGGCCTCCTTTAGTGCCTTTATAGTTTTTTCCATACCGGGCATCGTCGTAGTCAAAAGTGCGCTCATGCCGACAAGATGGGCACCCTTAGCCTTTACCTGCTCAACAAACTTTTCAGGACTGACATCCACGCCGAGGTCAATAACTTCAAAACCTGCTCCTTTGAGCATCATTGCCACTAAATTTTTGCCGATGTCGTGTAAATCACCCTGGACGGTTGCTACAAGAAACTTTCCGACCGGCTTGACGCCGGCCTTGATAAGCTCCGGCTCAAGGAATTCCATCGCCATTTTCATGGCCCGCGCGGCAATAAGCACTTCAGGTATGTAAATCTCATTATTTTTGAAACGATCGCCAACAACATCCATACCTGCAATTAGTCCCTCTTCGAGAACATTTTTAGCCGCTGTGCCCTCTTCGAGGGCCGACTTCGTAATTTCCACTGCAGTGCTTTGGTCGCCTTTTATAACTGCATCAGCTAATGCCTTCAAATCCGCCATCTCAGTTCACCTCAATAAAACAAGCTATCCTTCATCTTTTTGTTTTTGCGACAACTAAAGCTGCAATTAAACATTATTTCACATTTCCAAACAAGCGCTAAATTAAACTTTTTAACCGCAAAAGATTTTTTTTAGATACAAAATGACGGCACAAAAAGAGGAAAGTTACCCGATTTCATTTGATAGGCGTCATATAATAGCATACCTCGCGGATTTTATTATTTCTGTAATTGTTAGTCGCATAGCCCGTATGCCAAAGATAACATAAAAAGTTCTGCCATATAGGACGAGGGAACCTGCCGGCTCCTATAATACCCCCACAAATGGAAAGGTACTTTAGGTACGGCCTGTGAAAAGAGAACTTATCTAAAGTGGTTTTTCTGCAAGGCCGATAGCTAAAATATCGTATCGGAGGCAGAGGGCCAGGAACAGGGTATCAAGATATCAGGTTATCAGGATATCAGGCAATCAGGTAAGAGGACAAAAAGCAGAATTCAGAAAACAGAACGATATCTGACATCTGTCATCCGACTTCTGAACTTTGACTTGGGGCCAATAAAGTAAGCAGAGGGTGAACGATGACAAACCATTCAAGGGAAACGAAAGTTCTTGTTGTTCTGGGGGTTTCAATCATACTCGCAGCAATAATTTTAAATGCTCTGGGCAGTAATCCTCCATCCGCCGGTGCATTTTGTCTTTCACGCTATTACCGTCTGGGCTCTGTGAAAAAAGCCATACTCTCTCGTGCCGACCAATTGCCGGGACGCTGGAGCCGAATCGAGATTTACTACAGCGACACCGAAGCCGGCAAAATTGAGTCCGCCTATGGCGGATTAAGCGATGTGGGCGGGGACGAGCATATTAACTCCGTTAGAGAACAGAATGAAAAAGTCTCTCCCGACAGGGATACTGCGTATAACGGAGTAAATTGTCACTTCGTTATCTGTAATGGTCGTGTCGGGCACGACGGCCAAATAGAACCAACCGAAAAATGGCAACAACAATCATTGGTCGAAAACTACAGCAAACAGACTATTCGTATCTGTGTTATAGCCGACGATAAAGCCAAAACTCCGACCGACTTTCAGATAAAAAGGACAGAAGCGCTGGTAGAAGAGCTGAGCAGAAAGTTCCACATTCAGCCTGAATCCATCCGGTACCCTGCCGGCTGGCAGTAGCAGGGGTTACCTGGTGAGTTGTTAATTGGTTAATTGGTTAATTGGTTACCACTCACTACTCACCACTCACCAACTCCTCCTGCCGCTTATGCTCTCGTAATTTTAAGACTTATCTTTTGTGGTTTTTTTATAGGACCTAATCGAGCTTGCTGATAGCTGATGACTCGTGGCTGGTGACTGGTAATTGGTAAATGGTAAGTGGTAAACGGGAATAATCAATTACCAATTATCAAAATAATATAGTGAATGATAAACTGCCCTATCTTATTGACAATAAGATAGTTATGGTTGTTATTGCGGCTGAATCGGCCGGCTTAAGGGCCTTAAAATCCGGCTGCTTTTATAAAAATGCCGCAATACGAAGTGCCTCGCAAGCATGCCCAGAAAGGCAAATCCACCTAAAGTGGTTTTTTTGTAAAGCCGAACTACAAAAGACTTTAGCATCTTGGCAATTTAAGGATGAATCGAAAATGTTAGTGGACACAATATTAGGTTTGTTCAGTATGGATATGGGCATTGACCTTGGTACGTGCACCACCGTGGTTTGTGTCCGGGACAAAGGTATTGTCCTCAATGAGCCCTCCGTAGTTGCTGTTCGCAAAGGAACCAACATTGTCCTGAACAACGGTGAAGCTGTCGGCCTGGTTGCACACGAAATGTTAGGCAAAACGCCGGGCTCGATTAGTGCAATAAGACCTCTCAAAAACGGCGTAATCAGCGACTTTGAAATCACCGAGGCGATGCTGAGCTACTTTATCAGGAAAGCACACGGCAGGGGCGGACTTGTCAGGCCTCGAGTGGTAATCGCGGTGCCGGGCGGAATAACCGATGTTGAACGCCAGGCGGTGATAGATAGTGCCGAACGTGCAGGTGCACGCAAAGTCTATCTGGTTGATGAACCAATGGCGGCGGGAATCGGAGCTAACCTGCCAATCGCAGAGCCTACCGCCTCGATGATTGTCGATATCGGCGGAGGAACCACTGAAGTAGCCATAATGAGTCTGGCCGATATTGCCGCCTCCGAATCAATCCGAATCGGCGGCAACGATATGGACGAAGCAGTGATAAACCATCTGAAGAGAACTTACAACCTGCTCATCGGCGAGGCAAGGGCTGAAAAAGTCAAGATACAAATCGGCTCGGCGGTGCCGCTACAAGAGGAATTGACCATGGAAGTGGCCGGCAGAGATACCATCTCGGGCATGCCGAGAAAAATCGTTATAACGAGTGAGGAAGTCCGTGAGGC
This sequence comes from Planctomycetota bacterium, assembly GCA_043824065.1. GTDB lineage: Bacteria > Planctomycetota > Phycisphaerae > Sedimentisphaerales > Anaerobacaceae > NIOZ-UU13. The sequence continues at coordinate 3,042 of JBDRTM010000157.1, forward strand.
CCTGCGAGGCCCCATGGCTATGATTATAGATGCGGTTGCGGTAACGCTGGAAAAGGCCCAGCCGGAATTGTCCGCCGACCTGATTGACAACGGCATACACATCTGCGGCGGCGGCTCACTGCTGCGGGGAATGGATAAAGCATTGGCAAATTCGACCGGCTTGATTGTCAAAAGAGTCGATGACCCCCTCAGCTCGGTGGCCCATGGTACCTGCGTGTACTTGGAAAATCTGGAGCTGTGGAAGGATACAATGAACCATAATGGGAATGGATGGGAATAATTCGCAGTGCCTCGTGCGTGATATGAAATACGCAATACGACTATGGCGAAGAACACGACCAAAACCTCCGGGCGAATGTTATTTACCTGGTTTATGTTAGCGGGGCTTATTTTCCTCTTTGCTCCGCAGAAGCTGACAAATAAATTTCAGTTCGCATTTGTTCGCATTCTTCGCCAGCCTTTAAGTATCGGCAGAAATATTTCGCTTTCCGCATCTCGATTGATAGCATCGGAACAGCGCCCGCCCACAGAGCCCGTCAGCAGCGAAAGATACAACAGGCTCCATAACCATCTTGCCAACGTTACAGAATGGTTAAAACAAGAACGTCAAAAGGTTGAAAAGCTGTCAGGACTGCGGGATAGACCTGTTTGGAAAGGTGTGGATTTTGTGTTAGCTGATGTCATTGCGGCCTCTGTTAACGAATCGCGCTGCGAGCTCATTATCAACCGCGGCCAAAAAGACGGCTTGGCTAAGAACCAATTCGTTTTGGCAAACGAGAGCATCATTGGAACCATATCCAAAGTGGACACCCGCACAGCTCAAGTCAGGTTAACTACCGACCCGGCATCCAAAATAGCAGTGAAAATAGCAAAATTGAATATGGACAGGATAATGCAGGGCAACGGCAGCAGCTCCACCAAGGTCCAGCTGGTCTCGACCAAGTACAAAATCAAAATCGGCGACATCGTTTACGCCCAGAAAAGGCCCGGATACCTGGGTACGCCTGTGATTGTGGGAACGGTAGCCCAATGCAAAAGTAACGACAAGAATCCCCTTCTCTGGGATATAACGGTTAAACCTGCCTGTGATATAGAGAGTCTGACCGATGTAGCTATTATCGTAATGAACCCACGGTAGGGGCAGGCCTAGGTGCCTGCCCAGGGCGACCACATCGGGTTGCCCCTACGATTGATTCTCCCGCATCCAATCCACCTGCTTGTGCAGGATTATATTGCAATACTGATTCGCTTCGTGTAGAATAATTTTTGTGATGAACGTGATATGTTTTTTCCGAAATAACATCGGACAACAGACGTTCAGCAGCGGCACTGGAATTACCGGGGTGTAGCTCAGCTTGGCTAGAGCGCCTGCTTTGGGAGCAGGAGGCCGTAGGTTCGAATCCTATCACCCCGATTTCATAACTCCTTTTTTAAAAAAAGATTAAGGCTTATGCAAAATTGAGGTTAGGCATACTTTGGAAAGAAAAAATTGTTT
>JBDRTM010000158.1:0-9397 GCA_043824065.1 Planctomycetota bacterium
TCGCCTGCGTTTTAATTACAATCCCGGTAATACAACCTATTTAGTTCCCGTTGCGGAAAGCAAAAACCGACGATGTCACCCCTGCCCCTGCTTCCGCAGGGGTAAACTTGTCCCCGCGAAAGCGGGGAGCAGGGGTCCAGAGCGAAAAAACTGGATTCCCACTGGAGTTCATCCCGCACATGATGCGGGGCGGGAATGACAAATACTGTTTCCGCAACAGGAACTATTTAGCCCACATTTCATGTGGGCTTTTGTACTCTATTTGCTTTCCAGCAATTCCAGTGTTGTGCGTGTTACTCGCTGGACGTAATTATCCGAATCTTTGAGGGCGGCCTTTATCTGTGATAACGCCGGCCGGGCCTTTTCGCCAATCTTGTTCAGGGCGATAATAGCGTACAGGCGCGCCTTATCTGTCTTGCCTTTCAGCGCTTCGGCTAATACCGGCAGTGCCTCTTTTTCTTCGCCCCAGTCACAAAGTGCGTGCGCCGCGGCTACACGAACAATCGCCGCCGGGTCCTTCAACGATTTTCTAAGCACCGTTTTTGCCCGCTTTATATCCGAAGAGCTTTTACAACTATTGTGCAGGCCTATCACAGCCCAGTAACGAACAGAGGCGTATTTATCGCTCAACACTTGAAAGTATTTGGGTATCGCTTTTTTGCCCTGGAGGTCTAACTCTTTTACCTTGCGCAGGCGTTCAAGCAGGTCCGTTCGGTCGAGCTTATTCCGCCAATGCTGCTCGTCCTTAGCCGGTGTTTGGGGACGCTGCGGTGTTGAGACTTTGTCGCCGAATTTGAACCGGACCTCGCTGCTGTCCTTAAAGCCGATACGGCAGGCCTTGGCGTGCAGTATTTTGCCTGGCGTAAGCCATACGGATTTTCTATATAGTTTCCAGCCCGCCGTGTCGCGGACTCGTCGCGACAGGCCGTTCTTGGTTTCGCCGTCGCCACTGATTCTGTAAACGAGCGAAGCCCCGGCCGTGGGACAGGCGATTGTAATACGACGTGCGGCTTTACCCGGCGCTCCCGGCTGCCACTTCGGCGACCAAAAAATCGGCTCTGCCGTCTGTTGGTACTGGCCGTCCGGCCGCTTCATCTCGTCAAATTCAGGTTCCGGAATCAGCCCCACATCACCGGTCTCTTTCATCCATTCTTTATGCACTCTGCGCATTCGTTCGAGCACACTTTTGTACTTCGGATTATCCGCAAGGTTTTTGACCTCGTGCGGGTCGTTAAGCGTGTCATATAATTCTTCTACCGGCTTGGTTTCCTCGAAGTATTGTTTCTGCGGGCCTTTTAATTTGCCTTCGGCGTTGAGACGGCGCATCTCCTGCATTGTCGGCATCTGGTTCATATATTCGATGTCCTGGCCGCGAGTTAAGTGCCACATATAGTTGCGAATATATTTATAACGCTTATCACGCACCGCACGGATAAGGTCGTATGCTTCATCCATCCGGTCTCGCGCAGCGAAAATATACTCACGGGCCCTGGCCTTTTGACTGCCTAAGAACGCCCGGCCCTGTATATACTCCGGTATCTTTACGCCCGCCAAGGACAGCATAGTCGGCGCAAAATCTATGAAAGCCACAAGGTCGTCGTTGACGGTGCTGGGTTCGAGCGCATCGGGATTGCCCGGCATTGCAAGTTTTCGCAATTTCTTTGGCACGCGGATAACCAGCGGAACTCTAAGGCCCGAATCATAAATCCATCGCTTGCCCCGCGGCAGTCCGCGTCCATGGTCGCCCCAGAACCACACTATCGTATTGTCGGCAAGGCCCTCCTCTTCGAGCTGTTTTAGGACATCGCCGACCTGCTTGTCCATCAGCGTAATAACATCGTAATACTGCGCCCAGTCTCTGCGAACCGCCGGCGTATCAGGATAATAAGGCGGCAGAACCGCTTTAGACGGGTCATGCCTCTCATCCGGATTGAGACTCGCCAAACGCTGCAGCATACTTTTACTTCTGTTGCGTATCTGGCTTTCGTGCGAAGTGGTGAAATTAAACACGGCGAAGAACGGCTGACCCCCGGCACGGCCATGCCAGTGTGCCTTTCGGCTGCCCTGGTCCCAGGCGCTCGGCGGCGGGTCAAACTGGTAATCGGTTTTAGAGTTATTCGTGCAATAATAACCTGCCGCCCTGAGGTACTCGCTAAAGCATTTTACGTATGCCGGCGGCACACCCTTGCAGCGCATGTGATGGGTCCCGATAGTAGTCGTGTACATCCCGGTGATAATACCGGAGCGTGTCGGGGCACAAACACCGGAGTGCGAATATACATTGTCATAGCGCACACCCTGGGCTGCAAGCTTGTCGATATTGGGTGATACGGCGTAACTATCACCATAGCAGCCTAAGTCGGGACTGATGTCCTCGCAGCTGACCCAGAGAATGTTCGGCTGTGACGTCTTTGTGGTTTCGTCCGCGCTAAGGGGAATTTGGTGTAAGAACATTGCGGCCACTGGGCCCGAGCTAATCTGCAGGAATCGGCGCCTGTTTATGTTGTTGTTGAAACTTGCCATAAATGTTACCTCCACACATCAGGGGATTAAAACGGTTTTTTGTTGTCATGCTGAGCGAAGCGAAGCATCTGGCCTATGAATGAGAATAACTTACACTTGTACAGAAAGAGATTCTTCACTTCGCTGCGCTTCGTTCAGAATGACAAGTTTTGCACGTTTTCAACAGCGCATTATTCTATTATAATCCGTTGAAGTTAACAGGCAATTCAAATCCTGACCGGCCGGGATTTATAAGTGACTATTGACTATTATTTAATGTTTTTCTCTAATCATTAATTATCAAGGCGTGGATTTAGATACTTCAATTCGAAGAAAAATCCGTCAGGCTTGCTCAGGCCGTAAAAAGCGGACAGGCCAAAATACTTCCGCACCTCATCGAACTCAGGCAAAAGACTGAAATCAAACAAATCATAACCTGCCTGGGAGAGCATCAACCGCGGGAAGGGCGACCCGGAGCTCACTCCGACACCTATCGTGGTACTCGAATCTGTGTCCTTGCTCTCCGTAAGGAGTCCTTCGGACTTGCTTGTTTCCTTCTTTAGTTCGCGCAGCTCGGACCAGAAGAATTCGCCGGAAGCCGCATCGTTCTGAAAACTGGCCAATCCCACAACCGAAGGAATAGCCGACTTGGCCTTATTAAACCACTCTTCAGTAATCACCGATACGGTTTCGGTGCTGTTCAATGCGCGAATGACCTGCTCAACAGCAGATTCATCTGAGAAAATCAGATGAGTGTCAGTAACGGTAAATGCAAATTTAGGCATTGTTGGAGTCTCTGGTGGGTTCCCGCCTTGCGGGGTCGCTCTGCCGGGGATTTGCATCGGCCTATTTGGTCTCCTTGGAGAAGCCGGGAATATAGCCGCCGGGTCAATTAAATATATTGTGTGGCCGAGAAGCTGCCGCCTCGCGGCAGGATTATTCGCGGCTAATAATGTGCCGTGCAGAAGCGACAAGGATTTTTCAAGAGCGCTGCGGTTCTCTATCGCCACAGCAATAAGCGATTTCTTCTGCCTTGGCCCGCTCGCATCAGATAGAGGCTCGCTCATGCTCTGGGCGATAATAATTTGCGAGCCGAGATGGTCAACAATATCAGCTTTTAGCTGCAGCGGCGGTTCGCCCTGCGGACTCGGCGGCAAAAGCGGCATATACATCATCGCAGCAAACTGTGGTGAAATGCTATTAAGAATATTGCCGAGCTCATTATAGGCCTTTTTAATGTTCAAATTTACAAATGATACCGAATATGCCGAGGGCTGAATAAATTGCGGCACCCTGAGAGTGGCCGTTTCTATATCGAGCATTGTGCAAATACCCTTTTTTTCGCCCCTGACTTTCAGGAATGCTTTTCCAAAGGAGGTATTACTACCCGCTGTTGACCCCCGCTTGCGGCTGGCGGGGGTTGACGGCCCAGGACCAATTGAACAACCAAAAGATGTAACATTATCAAGGCCCAGGTTGTCCATTGTTGTTTTTGTCTTGCCGGTATCATCCTCGGCAATTATTATTTTGACGATTTGTTTTATATTAACGTAGAGATCAATCTGTGTTTGAGCGGACAATTCAGCAGCTTTCATAGTGGCGGTATAGTCGGCGTCATCAGCGAGTGTCGCGCTTTCGGCACCTTTGATGTGCGCGATAACGAATTTGAGAACATCCAGGTCCATAGAGCCTATCAGACAATCGTCGATAAAACAATAGCTTAGAGCTGCGGAAGACTGGCGGATTATGGTTGTGATACCGACGCCGCGGTAGTCTTGCCTCTGCCGGTGGGCGCCGTCTTCGATGGCCTTTTCGACCGTCTTGTCCACCGCTTCTTTGATCTTGGCTATTGTCTGTCCCCACTGGGTTATGAGCAAAAGCGGCGGCTCATTGGCATCTTTATTTATCTGCTCGTTTAATACAAAAGCAACGGCCACTCTGCCCCGGGGAAATGTATCTATATCAGCGATTACCCTGAGCAGCTCGTTATCGGGTTTGCGGATTTTTTCCCGCCATTTGGTTTTAAAGTCATCGACAAAGGCCGCCATTGCCGGGTCTTTATAGAGTTTATAAAAGTTGGTTTTTTCAAACTGCGCTCGCAGACGGTCAAAATCGTCAACATCCAACAGCAGGATTGTTTCAGGCGGAATAAGCTTTGCTGTGTCGGGCAGTTTTTGGGCCCAGACAGAGGTCGATGAGCACAAAAACATAAGAGCACAAGAGCACAAAAGCATAAGAGCAAAGGGGGGCTTATGAGTAGTTGTGGCAGTATGCTTCATTCGAGCACCTTTCGCGAATTTACCCGTTAGTGTCAACGATTAGTCTATGGTTGATGTCTAAGTATTATTCACTCTTGCCTTCGAGGAATTTCGGACTGGCTTTGTTGCGTCTTCTGTCCGGCTGGATGTATTTATAACCGGTGTTCGGATTATCCTTGTCATAGGCAAAAGCGTCCCGGTTTTCTACGAAATGTTTAACGTAGCTGACCGGTATGGCGAAGCCCAGTCCCCCGTAAAATATATATCCCATATTAGTAACACCGATGACCTCGCCGGCCAGGTTAAAAAGTGGGCCGCCGGAATTGCCTGGATTGATATCGGCATTAGTCTGGATATAGATAAGCCCCTGGAAAGCCCTGTTCTTCGTGCTGATGACACCATTAGTGATAGTTCGCTCCAGGCCGAGCGGATTGCCGATAGCAAAGACCTCTTCGCCTACTTTGATGCGGCCGATATCACCGAGGTAAACGAAATTGACCTTTGTGTCCCCCAAGTCTTCGACCCTCAAGAGTGCCAGGTCAACAAAAGGATTAATGGCCTCGATTTTGACCTTTTTGAATTTCTTTTTCTCAAAGCCATTCTTTGCTTTTTGGAACACAGTAACCTCGAGCCTCGTTTCTTTTTCTATTACGTGATAGTTCGTTATCAGGAACCCATCTTCATTGATAAAAAAACCCGAGCCTGTCCCCATAGGGCTTGAGACTTTGACAACCGCTTCAGAGACTGCGTTCACACATTTTTCGATAGTTGTCTTTTTCAGATTGGCGATTTTGTATAATTGACCGACTGGGCCTATGGCAAACTTCAATTTGCCCGCTTTTACCTGTGAAACATTTATGTCATTTACATTGACGTCCTCAACCTCGAGAGCTCCGGTGTATTTGTACTCGAGTATCTTTTCCTTCGGAATGGTCAGGACCGTTATGCCGATATCAACATACAATTGGGTTTGCTTTTCGGCGAGTATTTCGCCGGTTATGGTCTGGCCTCCTTTGAGGACAATTATATCCGCCCAACAAAGAGCACAAGAGCACAAGAGCACAAGGGCACAAAGGCACGTCTGATTTATGCGATTGTGATTTGTACATTTACGAGTTATGTTCTCAAACATTTATCGCTCCCGAATTGACATTTTCGTCTGCTCGTTAAAATTTTGTAACAAGTGTCTGTTGCGGAAACAATATTTGTCATTCCCGCGAAAGCGGGAATCCAGTTTTTCGCTCTGGACCCCTGCTTTCGCAGGGGTGACATCGTCGAGTTTCGTTTTCCGCAACAAATACTAACTAACAGTACTGACTATCAGCAAAAATCATTGTAAGGGTTATCCCGTTTTGACGCAAACAGAAAATAGGGCGGGGCGGTTGACAATAAACACCCTTAAAAACCATCAAATGAAAATTGACTTGACTAAAGGCGATTAAAAAGTTATAATAAACTCACAAAAAACGTTATTCGGGGGGCTAAAAAAACCGAAAAAATTATCGGTACAAGATGTAAACCAGCAATATGAGGAAAACACTTATGAAAAAATTATTTTCGAGCAAATTAGCTTTGGCTGTTTTAGGGTTATCAATAGCACATTGCCAGATGTTGGTCGCAAAGGCCCAAACGAAAGTCGGTAGAGCTGGAGAAACAACCCCTCAGAGACAGTCTGTAGTTGAATCTTCTGTTGAGCCGTCAAATATCGTTGTTGCGAGTATAGGCGATTATGTCATTACAAGCCAGGAGCTTGAGAAAAGACTAATGACAGAGCTTTACCCTCGTGGCTATGATAATTACGACGAGCAAGCTGGACCGGCTGATGCCCAAACGGTGCTTATGAAAATGATAGCGGAAAAAGCTATGGTTACCGAGGCCCGCAAACTTGGGTTTCTCAAAGATGAATCGCTCGCGGAACAGATTAAACGATTCAAGGACAAACGGCTTGTAAACTTATTGCTACAAAAACAGCTGGCACCCAAATTAACAGTAACAGAGTCCGAAATTCAACAGAAGATGAAAGCCGACCCCAAGCTCGACCGGGCCAGGGCGGAAGCGATGCTTAAAAACACAAAAGGCCGCATGCTTTTTAACCAGTATTACAAACAAATATGCCAAAAGTTCAATATGACAAAAAAAAGTGAGAATTACCTCAAAGCGGCCCAAATCCACCAAAGATTGCTAACTCAACCGAAGAAGCCGCGTAAAGTTCCTTTTATCCGCATCTATCAGGTAAAAGAGGAGTTGACCCCGGAAGAGAAAAACATTGTTCTGGCAACGTTCTCCGTAAGTCCACAGGACGCCTTACGGCGGAGTCCCCAGGACGACAATGGAAAGATAACATTGAAGGACTGGTTCGATACTTTGTGTAATAGCGCCCCGCCGAGTCGCCCGAAAGACCTTAATACTCCAAAGGGTGTTGACCGGCTGTTAGAGATGACTTTGAGGATGCCGCTTCTTGTATCCGAGGCCGGGTCACTCGGGCTTGATAATGATAAAAATCTATTAGAGCAGGTAAGAGAATACGAAGACACCAGGCTCCTGTCTAAAGTCAGGTCTGAAAAGTACAAGGAGATTAAAGAGCCAACGACTGAGCAGATAATGATTTACTTCGGCAAGAATCAAGAAGCATTCAGAACAGACTGGACGCTCAAGATTGACCTCATCTGGTGCCAGGACCTTAAAACAGCCCGGCAGGCAAAGGCTGAATTAGACGGCGGAAAGGATTTCGAATCGGTCAGGCAGAAATACTCTTTGCAAAAGAAAGGAAAACCATTTAATACTTATCCCAGCGGCGAAGGACTGTTCTGGAAGGACTTATGGAAAGGCGACCCCAACGATATATTAGGGCCGGTAAAAGGTTTTTACCGAAACAGCATCAAGTGGCGAATCGTCAAAATCTTAGAAAAGAATCCCGGTAAAGTAAAAGGATATTCCGATAATATGGGGCAGCGCGCCAAAGAGAAAATAGTAAGCGAACAGAGAGATGCCCTGCTGGCCAAATACGGCAGCGAGCTGCTGAAGAAATATCCATACAAAGTCTATACCCAGAAAATTAAAGATATTGACCCGCTGGATATCCCCTAAGGATAAACTCGTAACTTGTCTCTAAGGAATGCAAAATTAAGGAAGTTATCCGGCACTTATTTTTAGTGCCGGATTCTGAAGTTTTGATTTTTAAATTTTAATATTCAAATTTTGTCCAGTATCAAACCCTTGTCATTCTGAAAAAGCCTTTAGCCCTGAATTAGCCGAAGCCCTGAGCGAAGCCGAAGGGGTAGTCGAAGGGGCAGCGAAGAATCTCACTACTCACAAATTAACCACTCACCAATTAACCATCGAAGATCCGCCGTCTTTTGGCGGACTCACCATCCCGTGAGCACCGAGCAGCACTTATCCTTTAAAGAACAATATAAACACCAAAATGCTCACGAATGCTATCGCACCCGGTACCATGAAAATCTGACGCCACTGGAACTTCTCTTCTTTTCTGAATTTGTCCATTAAGAAACCGGCGAACTGCGTGCCGAGGAAAAGTCCGACGCCTGTAGTGGCGGCGAAAAGAAGTGATTGCATAGAGCCTCGTATTTCATCTGATGCCACGGTGTTTGCGAATATCTGGCCGACGATTACAAAGAGCACATAAGCCAGGCCGTGGAACGGCTGGCAGGCAATAATAATCCATCGTGGTTTCTGCTTTATGTAGGCTAAGTACAGTATGAACCAGCACGTTGCTCCGACGATCAATGTCCATTTCGTCCCGAGCTTTTCGAGCAGGAAGGCCATCAGGACAACGGTTGCTATTGCCTGAAAGGCCTGTGCGATGCCCATTGAGGCGGGGACGTTTTTACTCGGTATTCCCATATCCTGCATAAATGGTGCCGTTCCGAGGAAGTAGAACTGCATCAGGCCGAAGAAGACCATTGAGACGGCAATAAAGATGAGGAAGTTAAAGTCTTTGAACATTTCCATAGCCTGGAGTATCGGGGCTGTGCCGGATCCAGCAGGTGGTGTATCGGATAAGAAGAAGCATCCGACGCCCATTATTACCGAGAGGATAGCAGCGAGATAGAGGCAGTCGCGTCCCTGCTCTCCGGTCTTGAAAATCCAGCGCCAGCCGGTAAGGGACCAGCCAATAAAGGCCCAGGCAACAGGCGCCCAGATGAAGATCCACTTTGAGTGGACGCCGGGGTCGAGATTGTTTTTGGCCAAGTGGTGAAACATGATGGAGTTGGCCAGCGGCAGTGTGGCGGCATAGCAGAGAGAATAGAGAAACATAACTACAAAGAGGCTTTTGAAAGTTGTTTTGCGCACAGCAATGAACATTAGAACTGCGCCTAACAAGTGAGCTACGCCGAGAATGATCTCAGTGTTCACGTACTTGTCAGCGAGCTGCCCGGACACCAATGGCATGAAGATACACGCCAGCGGGAAGGTGGCGTAAATCCATCCGGTCTGCTTGCCGGTCATTTTCAGCGGTCCCAGAAGTCGAGCGGCCAGTACGGGCATCCAGGCCGCCCAGACCGCGTACTCCATAAACATCACAAAGCTCAGGGCGAAGTACAGTTTCCATTCCATTTTGTTCTCCTTAACTTATTTGTCAAGTCTTCTGCAAAATCGAGGTTAGGCATACTTTG
>JBDRTM010000159.1:0-2729 GCA_043824065.1 Planctomycetota bacterium
TTGTCATTCTGAACGAAGCGCAGCGAAGTGAAGTCGAAGATCCCCTAAGGCGGGAATCTCTTCCTCGCCAAAAATCAAGGTCTCTTCACTCACCCACGGTGATCTCAAACTTGTCCTTGAGCGAAGCGAAGGAATAGCACTTATTAGCCTTTTAACAGGACATAGTTATTCGCAGCTCGATTCACTACTCTACAGTCAAATCCGGGTTATCAGGCCCAAAGTGCTTGAGCATTACAATCGGATCACTCTTCGACGGATTCGTGATAGTCACACCCTCTTTGGCCGCACTCTCGGTAACAAAGAACTCGTCGTAAGTGAGATCTCCATACGATATCAGCATCGGCGTCTCAATCTCCCACACGCCAAGCGTGCCGTGACCCTGCATCGTAATAAAGCCATAGGCGGCGTTGTCCTTGATAGTTACCGTTCGACCCGGCAAAACCGTAAGCTCTTTGGCGCTGAAGGCCTTTGACTTATAGCATATCCAGTTCTCAATATAGCCTTCGGCTTCCATCTCTTTGGCCGACCTAACAGGTTTGGGACGCATAAACCGGTTCGCCGCAAAATTGGGGTCAACGTTCAGGTCCCAATCGATAACTTTGAGCAAATGGTCAACGTCACCTACTTTGTCTTTAGGCGTATCTTTCCAAAGCAGCTCTTTGGGGACAACCTGATGATGTGGAACCGACTCGTACATGGCAAAGACGTCTGATGCCTTCTGTGGCTCATAGGTACACAGGCTTCCCGGTGCATGTAGGACGCCGGGTGGGACATCCCAGCCGGTGCCAACTTCGAGCCGGTACGCTGCGGAAAGATTCGTGATTTTGTTGTCGCCCTTTTCAAAGTCCAGCAGGGCCTGGCGAACCTGCTCTTTCGTGGTGCCGGGCTGGAGACCGAAGAACGTGTAAGGGAAATCGCCGCCGTAGTTATTCGCCTGCGGCGGGAAGTAATACGCCTCCGGCTTGCCCAATTGACCCGTCAACGCCGCATGCTTGTCCCGATGATGAATATGATGGGGCAGGGCGCCCTTATTGTCGAAGAACTTTGAGTACATTGGCCAGCGCTCGTGTTCCTTCCACAGCCTGTCTCCGATGAGCTCGCCTTTCAACTCGGCAACGGCATCCAGCAGCCGCACTTTCTCGACCTTGCCCCCATCCTCAAAAACAATGAAGCTCAGTCCTTCATCGGGCGCTGTCAGAGGGCCGTTGTCCGCCGGCGTCGTTGATGCAAACCACCGCTCATCAATACCGCCACGTTCGCCCCCCAGCTTGTAATAGTCATCCGGATGCAGCTTGATACGCCGACCCGGCACACAAAAAGAACGCGGCACCCAGTTCGGTGCCAGCCGAACGATTCCTTTTCCCTGTTCAAGCGCTTTGTTTGCGATAGAATTAGCAGACATAAATTCTCCTTAGTTTACAAGTCAGAAGTCAGATTGACAGATACTCATGATCTCTGTCTTCTGTCCTCTGTCTTTGCCGTAAGGCATCCTGTGGACTGTCCTCTGTCCGTGTTCTTATGCTCATGGTTTTTTAACTGTTTCCCATTTTTTATTTTTCGCTGACGTCAGCACCGCGTCACAGACATACTGTGTCGCAAGGGCCTCGCGGAAGTCCGGCGATGTTGACTTACCCTCGGCCAAGTTCTGCAAAAAGTCAGCCACCTGGTGGACGAACGTGTGTTCGTAACCAATCTGCAGACCCGGGACCCACCATTTATCCATATACGGCATGTCGCTGTCTGTAACGTGAATTGATCGCCAGCCTCGTATGATCGATTCGTCGCTGTAGTCGAAGTAGCTGAGACGATGGAGGTCATGTAAGTCCCAGGCGATTGAGGCCTTTTCTCCATTGATCTCGAAGGTATAAAGGGCCTTGTGGCCACGCGCGTAGCGGGTGGACTCGAAGTTGCCTAACGAGCCGTTGTCAAAGTGGCAAAGGAAAGTGCAAGCGTCATCGATACCCACCGGCTCGACCTTGCCCGTTTCAGCGTGCATGCGCTCTTTGATAAAGGTCTCCGTCATGGCACACACGTTGGTGATAGGCCCGTTTTGCCACATAGCCGTATCTATGCAGTGGGCCAGCAGGTCGCCGGTCACGCCTGAGCCGGCAGCCTTGATGTCCAGCCGCCATGTGGCCATCCCGCCCTGCGGTACATTTGCTGAGATGGTCCAGTCCTGCAAAAAATTGGCACGATAGTGAAAAATCTTCCCCAGCCGGCCTTCGTCGATGAGCTGCTTGGCTAATGTCACGGCGGGCACCCGGCGATAGTTGAATGAGACCAGGTTGGGCACACCAGCCTCCTCTACAACCTTAACCATCTCCTCGGCCTCTGAGACGTTCAGAGCCAATGGTTTCTCACAGCAGATTGCCTTGCCGGCCCTGGCAGCAGCGATAGCTATCTCAGCGTGCAGATTGTTCGGCACACAGATTTCCACCACATCGATGTTTTCATCCTCGACTACCTTATGCCAGTCAGTAGTGTGCGACTTGTAGCCCCACTGCTCGGCAAAGGCCTTGGCCTCGGCCTCCACCAGCCCACAGACAACCTGTAAGACCGGATCGTACGGAACGTCGAAGAAGTTTTTGACCTTGTGATAGGCATTAGAGTGTGTCCGGCCCATAAAGCCGTATCCAATTAGTCCGACATTTAGTTTCTTCTTCATAAGATTACTCCTAACATTAAGAAAGTGCCTAAAGTGAGCTAAAGTTGCCCAGTTGTAGAAGCTT
>JBDRTM010000160.1:0-8686 GCA_043824065.1 Planctomycetota bacterium
AACTGTCATGCTGAGCGAAGCGAAGCATCTGGCCTTAGAACAGGATTTTGTCCCGTTCCGAGTGTGAGATTCTTCGCTGCGCTCAGAATGACAAGTTGCATATGCTCTTGTCAAAGCTATACTTATGTAAAAAGCAGTCAAGTTGAGTCTTTAGCACTCGTCTCTAGCTTCACCTCGATATGGAATCCGCATAGGGCGGATTGTTATGTCATTATATGCAGTTGTTTTGTTGTTCATAAAGGCTTATAATACTCCCGGAAATTCAGGCCGGTTTATAAGATGGAAGCTGTGGTATAATGAAATGAGTAATGGAGGCAATTTGGCACAGCATATTATAGAACGGCACAAGCCCGGACATAAAAGGAGAAGAAAGTGGAAGAGTTGACTCGCCGGCAATTCGTGAAAATCATAGGACTCTCCTCCACCGTTTTGCTTCGCGAAACGAAGCAGTGGGGGCAAGCCGCAGTGCTGCCAAAGGCCAATGGTTATAGCACCTTCGTCTTTGCCGATGCGGCGTGTGAGTTCATCGAACGGAACAAGCATCGGCCGTTCTTATGTTACGTTCCATTCAACGCCGCTCACTACCCGAATCCGAAAAACAAGCCGACCGGCACCCCTTGTTTGTGGCAGGCCCCGGATGAAGCATTTGCACGCTGCGGCTATTCGCCGAAAACACTCGATGAACGCAAGCGTTACCGGGCCGTGGTCTCGGCATTAGACGATGGTGTAGGCCGTGTTCTCGATAAGCTCGACCGATTGAAGTTGACTGAGAAAACAATTGTTATCCTGCTTTCTGACAACGGGGCTTTTCTCATTCCGGCGCGTGGGCTGGAATGTGCGTCTAATATGCCGCTGCGAGCTGGAGGAACAACACTTTGGGAAGGCGGCATCCGGGTACCGTGCATCGTTCGCTGGCCTGGTCGGATAAAGCCGGGGACGGTTTGTCGTGAGCCCCTCGTCAGCATGGACATCGTTCCAATGGTGCTCCATGCCGAGGGTCTGGCTCTTCCAGCCGACCGTGTGCTCGATGGCAAGGACCCAACAGCCGCACTGGCTGGTCGGGCTCCCTCGCCCCACACCTATCTCTACTGGCGGTGGGGCACAAATAGTGCTGCGATTCGGATGGGCCGATACAAACTTATCCGCGAACGCTATAGTACCAACCAGGAATGGCAGCTCTTTGACCTGCAAACCGACATTGGCGAATCCGCTAATCTCCTCGCTGCAAAACCAGACATAGCAGAACATCTCAAAACTGAATACGAGCGTTGGGAAAAGGAGGCAACGAGCGGACGCTGAGGTTTATCGTGATACCACAAACGTGAATCGCACCCAGACATATAAAAATCAGGAGATTTTCCTTGACGGGAGGGTAGCTAATTTGATATAAACAAGATTTAGTGCATCTGTGGATGTTGATCTTACAGTGAGTAAATTCCAGCTAATTGTACAGCTAATATCAGGCTTTTGAAGGAAGGAGGTAGTGTCAAATCGTAAAAAGTTATCCGGGGCAGATGATGTAGTAAGTTCGAAAATTATTATTGGTCGTTTTGTTTGTTGAAGACAATCCCGAGAGGTCGGGACTTTGGTGTGTGGCCAAAGCATAATTCCTAATTATTTTAACTCTTTTAAGGAGTACTATTATGTGCAGGAAAATGATTCTTTTTGTTTTGGTACTGGCTCTGGCCGGTACAAATGTCGTCTTTGGCGGCATGGTCGTAGAGATAGGAATCACTAACAGTAATGATGATGTTGAAGACCAATTGGCAAGTGGTATGTATATCACCAGCAGCGATCTGGAGCTTCCAGATGGGCAAGTAATAGGTCTGCGTTTTTTGAATGTCGAGGTCCCTAATGGTGCCAAAATCATTGAAGCGTATATTGTGTTCACAGTGGATGAGTTAAAAGGCGGCACAGAACCCGTTAATCTTATCATCGATGGTGAACCGGTTCCCGATGCTCCTCCGTTTGCCGACGTCATGTATAATGTTCGCGACAGGGCCAGAACGACGGCGAAGGCGGTGTGGGTTCCGGAAAATTGGACTGTAGTAGGTAACAAACACCAGACCTCGGATATCTCCGCTGTTATCAGCGAGATAGTCAGCCAGGAAGGTTGGAATCCCGGCAATGCCCTGGTGCTGATAATTAGTGACGACCCGGACAATCCGTCAAAAGGCATTCGATGTGCCGAGTCTGGGACAGGGGCCCCGGCACCGTTGCTGCATATAGAATTTACGACTAAACGTGCTATAGCACCCGACCCGGCTAATGGTGTCTATATTGATGATACATGGGCGAGCCTTAGCTGGGTGGGGGGAGAGACTGCAGCCTCGCGCGATGTCTATTTCAGTGACAATTTTGACGATGTGGACGCCCGTGCCGAAAGCGCGTTCCAGGGCAACCAGGTCGGGACGTTTTTTGTCGTTGGCTTTCCCGGCATGCCTTATCCCGATGGTCTGGTTCCAGGCACGACTTACTACTGGTGTATCGACGAGATTGAGGCCGACGGTACTACAAAACACGAAGGCAAAGTGTGGAGCTTTACAGTTCCACCTAAGACCGCATACTTTCCCGACCCGGCTGATAGTGCCGAGTCGGTAGAGCCTGATGTGAAGCTAAGCTGGACGCCAGGCTTCGGTGGAAAATTGCACACCGTATATTTCGGTGACAATTTTGACGATGTGAACAACGCTGCCGGCGGACTCCCGCAGGGGGCTACGACCTATACTCCCGGCACACTTAAATTGGCTGGGACTTACTACTGGCGGGTCGATGAGTTCGATCCCCCCGGCACGTATAAAGGCGACGTTTGGAGCTTTACTACTCAGGGTGCCGTCGGGAGCCCGGACCCGTCGAACGGCTCTGTGGATGTAAAACAGACACAGATTCTCAAGTGGTCGCCGAGTGTCTTTGCAGCTTCGCATGAGTTATACTTTGGCACTGATAAAGACGCCGTGAAAAATGCCGATACCGGCTCGCCGGAGTATAAAGGCACCAGGGACCTTGGTGCTGAGAGCTATGACCCCGGAATGCTTGAGTGGGATACTGCTTACTACTGGAGGATTGATGAGGTCAATAACACCAATCCAGACAGTCCGTGGACAGGCATCCTCTGGAGCTTTACGACAGCCAACTTCCTTGTCGTGGACGATTTCGAGTCCTACAATGACCTTGACCCCGCCGACCCCGATAGCAACAGGATATTTAACGTGTGGATAGACGGATACGGCGTCCCGACAAACGGTTCTTTAGTTGGTTATGAGAATCCTCCCTTTGCTGAGCAAACTATCGTTCACGGAGGCAGCCAGTCGATGCCGCTTTACTACGACAACAGTGTTGGGTACTCTGAGGCAACTTTGACGTTGACTTATCCGCGTGACTGGACCGAGAAAGGTGTAAACACACTGACAATTTGGTTCAGAGGTGATTCGGCTAATGCTGCTGAGACGTTGTATGTTGCCCTCAATGGCAGTGCGGTGGTCAATCACGATAATCCTAATGCAGCACAGGTAGATACCTGGACTGAATGGAATATCGACCTGCAGGCATTTGCCGACCAGGGTGTGAGCCTTGCCAATGTCAATACGATTGCCCTTGGTCTTGGCAACAGGAACAATCCGGTTGCAGGTGGTTCGGGTACGATGTACTTTGACGATATTCGTTTGTATCCTCCGCCGGAGCCTGCGCCGTAAGCCGGGATTTAACTGCCCCACATTGCTTTTGCCGTAAGGCATCTGCCGACAGGCATCCTGCGGACTGCGGACTGTGGACTGCGGATTGCGAAGCAAGATATGGGGGCATAATTGATGTAAGAGATTTGCATTAATTCGGGGCTTATATCGAATGATTCGGTATAAGCCCCTTTCTTGTTGGTAATTGGTAAATAAACAAGGACGGAATTTTCGGGAGGGAAACCTCCATCACCCGTCGAACCGAAGGAGAAGACGAATTATGAACCGAAGAGAATTCACAAAGGGCCTTGCCGCTTTGGGCGCGCTGTCGCTCACAAGCACCAGGGCGTTCAGCTCGAAGGGACGGGGTAAGGTCCCGGTGAAAATCACGGATATTCGAACAGTGCCCATCAGCCGCTACCTTTTTGTCGAAGTCTTTACCAATGAAGGCATCACCGGTCTGGGAGAATCCGGAACGTGGGGCTTCCTCGAGGCCTCGGAGCAGGCCATACAGACCTTCAAGCGCTATTTGATTGGCCAGGATCCGCTGCGTATTGAACACCATTGGCAGTACCTCTACCGGTCGACGCATTTCAGTGGTTCGGCGATCATGGGGGCCCTGAGCGCCATTGACATCGCGCTGTGGGATATTGCCGGGAAGTATTTTGGTGTCCCCTGCTACCAGCTATTCGGTGGGAAGTGCCGTGACAAGGCTCGGGTATACTACCACGTTCGCGGCGACACCAAGGACAAATTGATCCTGGGATGCATCGACGCCAAGAAGAAGGGCTTCACCGCCGTGGGCCATCTGACTCCTTTCCTCGACGAGTCCAGAGATGTCCGCTATTTCAAGACACACGCGGACAAGATACAGGATGCCATTGATACGGTCCGACGCTATCGTGAGGCGGTGGGAAACGACGTGGACTTGTGTTTGGAGATCCATCGACGCCTCAGTCCAGCCGAAGCGGTCGCGCTGGCGACAGGGATCGAGCCGTATCACCCGTTCTTCTATGAAGACCCAATTCTTCCGGACAACCTGGATGCCATGGACCTGATTGCTCGAAAGATCAATATCCCCATCGCGACCGGAGAACGCTTTTTTACAATGCAGCAGTTCTTAACGCTGTTGAAACGCGGTGCCGTGCAATACATTCGTCCGGACGTTTGCATGGCAGGCGGTCCTGACGAATTGCAAGAAGATCGCGGCGCTGGCGGAGGCTCACTATGCCCAAGTGGTGCCTCACAACCCGCTTAGCCCGGTGAGCACCGCCGCCTGCATTCAACTGGCGGCCTGTATCCCCAATTTTGCTTTGCAGGAATACCCTCGAGGCGAGCATGAACCGCCCAAGAGCGAGATCGTCAAGACGGCCCTGAAACTCGAAAATGGCTACCTTATCATTCCCGACACGCCGGGCATCGGTGTGGAACTGGCCGAGGATGCCCAAGAGCGTCATCCGTACCGCCCGCGTGGCCTGAAGACCCGGCTGCACGAAGATGGCTCTATTGTGGATCAATAACTCGAAGCGGGCGAACCGTCCGACAACGCTCCGACCCGAATCATTGGGCCGGGAACGAGTAAAGGAGAAAATCTATAATGATTAAGAAATGTATCCTCATCAGTTGTCTGATACCAGCCCTTATGTAGTAAGGACTTATGAAAAACTTTGTGTGTTTTGAAACCCAGAATATTTTGTTGGCTTGACAGGACGAACAAATTAGGTTAACAAATAAAAATGGTCACGGACGACTAATTTAATTTGACCGGGCGGTTAGCGGGGTGGTTTGACCGCAATTCCTTCCACCCCGCGCTGCCCTGAAAAAAGGAATTGCTATGAAGAACAAATCAAAAAAACAGACCGAACCAGAGACGATTCTAACGGGAATAACTGAGCCGACACCTGACAACAAGCCCGACCTGAAATCTATTGACATACGCAGTGAGTTATTTTTCGTCAAGAACATTTCTGATTGTGTAAAATTGCTGCTCACTGAATTGCCGTATTGGGCATTGAACGAAACGAAATACCCGGATGATGCAGCGGTTGTGGAGGAATCGGTGTATTATTACCTGAGGGCATTATCTTATAAAGGTACAGCGATGCTTCCCCCAGTACCACGCGGATTAAACCTACTTATGGGTTGGGTACTTTTTGTTTATATCTATCTGGCAGAGCAAAGCGAACACGAACCACTACTATATCAACTATCCCCGGAATCGCATGCTATTGGTTTGTGTCGTGACGACCCCGGCTTGAATGATGAAACGATTGCTGAAATAATCGGTTGCAGTAAATCAACTATTTACAATATGCCGATTCTGAAACGCGCACGTGAAATCTTTGGACAAGCCGAGTCTTTGTCACGTAAACACGCAAGTCATAACCCCCTAAGAAATCCAGAGACAGGCGAGGTAGAATATAACATCACAACCGGACTACCAGAGTCTTTATCACGTTGACTGAATGTTAAAATAGGCAATGTTTAACAAAATAAAATAATTCTTTTTCTTAAGTCTTTATTTTCTCAACACTTAATTTTTCCCCCTGCTGTACCCCCGCCAATTTTGCCCTGAATAGTGTAAAGAGTATGTTTTTTTGAGGTGCTATATGGCAAAGGGAAAAAATGATTATATTGATTATCCGGTAGCGTTTTTTTGCGAGTTAGAACACGCACGCAAAAAAGACGATTACGGTCGGGCTGCTTGGGCTTATGCTAATCTCATTCGGCTTGGCGTTACCGTCAAATACAAAAGCCGGGTGACCAACAAGAAAATCGCCACGGCATTGCAGGCACTTGCAGGACGGGCCAGCCGGAAATCACCACAGACTATTATCAGGGTGGAACGGCAATGAAAAGCCCTGAACTCAATACCGATATGCTACTGTTGGACTTCCCGCAGGCGGCGAAGGCGTTGGGCAATATTTCCGTATCCTTCCTGCACAGCCTTGATAACGCCGGCAAAATAATCGCCCCCGAAAAGGTAGGAGGTCGGCGGTTATTCTCAACAGAGAAACTAAAAAGTTGGATAGCTGGAGGGTGTAAGAGCCGGGCAGAGATGATGATTCAAAATGAAAACAAGCAAACGAAAAACTAAGCGTCACCACGTTATTATGCACCTCAGACCAAATGAGAGATTGGCTGTTTTTGATATTTTTAGTCGGTTTGACTTTGAGGTTCAGCTCGTTGAAAAGAACAGTAAGACATATTTAGACTTTTATTGTCCGGGTTCAGTTCGAATCGCAAAATGTTAATAAATATCCCATATCACAGGGCAAGGCTTGAATGAGCGAAAGAGGCATACAAAAAATTCCAAGCAGAAAGCAAGGCCGACAACGCACCGAGGGATTATTCGGTTGTTAAGGAAATTCAACAATGGATGAGCAGAAACAAATAACCACAGACGCCGACAATGAGTATCGAGCGTCCAGTGAAGTGGGAAGCAGCAGGGTTGGAGTGAAAGTTAAAATGAGCAAGGCAGAGAAAATTGAAAAATTTGACTCCTCGGAAGTTACTGCGTCTCTGGATTACCATTTGACAGATATGGGCAATGGGCAGCGACTTGCGCTGTACTACGGGGATAAATTACGGTTCCTGTGGGACGCCGACCAGTGGTTATTTTGGGACGGACGCCGATGGAGTAGGGAATCGGGCAAGGAAGGCGTGGCCAGGCTGTGCAAAAAAACCGCCATAAGGATATATTCTGAAGTCAGTTTACTTGAATCACGAACCGATAGGGAGCAGTTTGCTAAATGGGCAATTCGTTCGGAATCCGAAGGCAAAGAACAAGCTATGGCGAATATGGCAAGGTCGGAAAAGCCTATTTCAACGTATAGCAAATACTTTGATACCGACCCTATGCAATTTAACTCTGGTAATTGGGTAATCGACTTGACCAATGGTAGCGTTACACCACAACACCCGGAGCACAATTTGACAAAGCTGGGGGGATGCGAATTTGACGAAACTGCTATCTGCCCGACCTGGGATAGGTGCGTAGCTGAATGGATGGATGGGGACGAGGAAAAAGTAAAGTATCTTCAAATGATTCTCGGCTATTGTCTGACCGGCGATATTTCTGCAAGGATATTTCCTATTTTTCACGGACAGGGTTTTAACGGCAAGTCAAAATGCTTAGATGCTATTTGCGAAATACTCGGCGATTACGCTACTTTAGGGGCAGAGGACCTATTGACTGAAAAGAAAATCGGCCAGCACCCGACCGATATTATGAAGCTGCAAGGCCGAAGGCTTGTTGTGGTGGACGAATCCAAAAAGAATATGATGCTCCGAACGTCTTTAGTGAAACGAATGACCGGCGATACACAGCTAACCGGACGGTTTATGCGCCAGGACTTCCAGGACTTCAATATCACGCATAAGCTAATTTTAATGACCCAAAACCTACCGATTATCAAAGAGACGGCTGATGCTATTTGGGATAGAGTACATCTTCTGCGATGGAATCGGCAATTTGACGAGGATGAGCGAGACGTAGATCTGCCGGATAAACTTCGGAAGGAATACTCAGGAATATTAAATTGGCTGATTCAGGGATGCTTGAATTGGCAAAAGGCCGGACGAAGGATAACACGGCCCAACGCAGTTAAACAGGCTGGCCTTGAGTATCGAGCAGAATCGGACCCGCTGGACGATTTTATGCAGGCAAAATGCGAGTTTAACCCAAGAGCCACAACCACCGTAAAAGCCCTTGACGATGAGTACAAAAGTTGGTGCCAATCCGAAAATATCAAGTGGATTCTCAGTAAACGGAATTTTAACGATTACTTGCGTGAAAGAGGCTGTGAGAAGAAAAACGTGTGGTCAAACGGTAATGCTGTTAAGTGCTGGATAGGAATAGGCATACAAGAGAATTAAAGTGAAACCTTACCACTCATTACCACTCATATTGTTAAGTGTGGGTGAATTCTCTTATAGGCTTAACCTTTTAACTGGTAATGAACGGTAATGAAAGTAAATGAATTATATAATATTTGGAAACAAAAATAAAAGAG
>JBDRTM010000161.1:0-8673 GCA_043824065.1 Planctomycetota bacterium
AACTGTCATGCTGAGCGAAGCGAAGCATCTGGCCTTAGAACAGGATTTTGTCCCGTTCCGAGTGTGAGATTCTTCGCTGCGCTCAGAATGACAAGTTGCATATGCTCTTGTCAAAGCTATACTTATGTAAAAAGCAGTCAAAGTTGAGAAATTAGATGTTACATGGTAAGAGCTTATCTGCAAAACGGTGATTTTTAGTAGTCTTTAAAGTTCCTCATCCATTTTGGCCAGTCAGATGACTGGACGAGGCCGGCTTGCGTCCAGGGGCCGGCCGTGTTGTATTTTCTGTGCCACTTGAGCGTCCACAACTCCTTAAGTCCTATCTTCCTGGCGGAGAAATCCAAAAAAATGCTGTTCACAAATCCCTTGTGTCGGTTGAGACAGACGCGGGACATGTTCGTATTTCCCTCCCATACCTGCCCATCAAAATCCGGAGGTGGGTCGGTATGCTGTGGCCAGAAATTATACCTCTGGCCCCCCAAAAACAGCGGCACATAAGCGGCCCCTTTGACATTGGGAGTCCTCCAGTGATTCGTCTGAAAGGTGCCGCTGGCATTCAGTTCCGGCTCCGGATTATTGCACCAGCCATTTATCCCATAGCTGCCGCGCATAGGTTTTAACCACCCAATGCGTTCGTGGGCAGTGCCGGGCCCATAGTAGCCCCAGGCTGAGGTCGAGCCGCGGAACGTTCCTCGCAGACCCGTAGGAGCGCCGTTCTCAAGAAACCAGGGTTTTGTGGCCTCCGGGCAGCAGGTAAGGTCACTGTCCCACTTGTAGTACGCTCCCATCGCTCTTACCCACCGATTATCATCATCAGGACCCGAACGACCTTTGAACCCTTCCATAAAATAACCGTCGTAGTCCTCGGCATACATCGAGAAGTAAATAGCCCACTGCTTGAGCTTGGTCAAACAAGCAACGGTCCTCGACTGTTTCCTCACGCGCTGTAGCGCCGGCATCAATATGCCCATCAATAGCGCAATAATGGCGATTACCACCAAAAGCTCTATTAATGTAAAGCCCGTTAGTCCTAAGGACTCCTTTCGGAGAAGTGCCGCCCGAAACTTTGACACTTTCTGAATTCGACTTATTTCTAACGAGGTAAATCCTACTCTGCGAAGTACATCGCTACGTGGGACGAGGCCGTTTCGTTGTCGCATAATGGTGTGCCTTTCTTGTGCGATTGTCTTTAATAATCTTTCAATCTTCCCATCCATTCTGGCCAGTCGGGGGGCTGGACGCCGCCAGTTAGAGTCCAGGGGCCATTGGTGTCGTATGTTCGACTCCACTTTAAGGCCCACAACTCCTTAAGCCCAATTTTTCTGACAGAGAAATCCAGAATAACGCCGTTTGTCGTCTCGTTGTGTCTGTTAATACAGAAACGGGCCATATTGCCACCGGCCTGCCACTGCTGATTGTAATACTCTGGAGGTTCATTAGTGGGGCTTGGCCAGCCATCAATCCACTGAGCATCCAGAAACAGTGGTATATAACCTGCTCCTTTAACATTGGGAGTCTTCCATCGCATGGCATAATTCGCTTGTGACTGGCCCACGCCATCGGTGGTATTTCGAGTCTCGACCCAGCCGTTTATCCCATAGCTGCCGTAATCGCCTTTTGTCAGGAAGTCTCCGGGGTCGATGCCCCATGCTCCGAAGGGGGGCTTTCCTCCCTCGGTATAAGGTTTCATCGCCATTGGGCAGCAGCGTAAATCCGGTTCCTTGTAGTACTTCCGGGTCGCATCCATCCACCATAGGCTGCCATCTCTCTGGCCGACCCAGCCTTTCTGGAAATAACCGTTGTAATCATTCGTGTACATGTTAAAGATAATTCCCCATTGTTTGAGGTTTGACTGACAGGCAACCACCTTTGCTTGTTCCTTAACCCGCTGGAGCGCCGGCATCAAGATTGCCATCAACAATGCGATAATGGCAATCACTACCAGAAGCTCTATTAACGTAAACCCCATTAGAAATCTTCCGCTTTGGCGATTTGGAATTCCTATTTCTAACGAGGTGAAGCCGTGTCGCTTACACATTGTGATGGACCTTTCTTATGTAATAGTATTTTCAATAGTCCTTAAACTTTCTCATCCATAGGGGCCAATCTTCTGGAGCGCCGCCGCCGGCCTTCGTCCAGGGACCATTTGTATCATACTTGCGATGCCATTTCAACGTCCACAACTCCTTGAGCCCAACTTTTTTGACGGACCAATCCGCAAACAGGCAATTTTGTGCTCCCCCGTGTCGGTTGACACAGAGACGCTGCATTTCGTGGCCGCTCATATTCGGCGTCCGGTCACCGAGCTCGGGGGGCTCATCGGTGTGCCTGGGCCAGCCGTCCACCCACCAGCCCTCTGTAAAGACCGGGATGTTGTAGGCCATTCGAACCTGGTGGGTTCGCCAGTAATCCTCAATCGGTCCGCGTCCCCACAGGCTGGACAGACCGGCGGGGGGATTGCACATCCAGCCGTTCGGGGCGTAGCTGCCCTCGTCGCTGCCATGAGAAGCGGGGACCCGCCATGCATCGAACGGATTGGTTGCAATTGCCATGGCCGTTAGGGAAGCAGATGAACGGTGCTTCTTCGCGGTGGGGCACAGCCACATCTTCTTGTCCTTGGATAGCGGCCGCATACACTCCCGCCACCAGTCGCCGTGGGCCATATCCGCCGAGGAGCTACGCAAAAGGCCACTGTAGAAGTAGCCGTTGTTGTCCTGTGTGTACATGGCAAAGATAAGGCCCCATTGGTTCAGGTTCGACCTACAGCCAATGCCCGCTGCCTGCTGCTTTACCCGCTGCAGGGCGGGCATCAGTATCGCCATCAACAATGCGATAATGGCAATCACCACCAGAAGCTCTATTAACGTGAAGCCGTTTCGTTGTCGCATAATGCTGCGCCTTTCTTGTGCGATTGTTTTTAATAATCTTTAAATCCTTTCATCCAATCCGGCCAGTCGGATGACTGAACGAGGCCGGCTTGTGTCCAGGGTCCGGCTGTGTCGTACTCGCGATGCCACTTCAAGGTCCACAACTCCTTGAGTCCAACCTTTCTGGAAGAGAAGTCCACAAAAACGCTATTCACAAACCCATTGTGCCGGTTGATGCAGAGCATTTTCATAGCATTTGAAGTCCAGTCGTCTCTCTGGCCTTCAAATAACGGAGGTTCATCAGTGTGGTCCGGCCTGGTGTCCCACCACAGGTCGTCCAGGAACAGCGGTATATTATTTGTACCTTTGACATCGCGGCTCCTCCAGTAGTGTGCAGCCGGCTTGCCGCCCTCCTGGCCCGGCAGTGGATTAGTAACCCATATATTAATTCCATAGCTGCCGAACTCATCGTAATAGTTCGTCCAGGCAGCAAATGGGACCTGCCAGCCTTGGTCGTAAGGTTTCGTGGCTGTCGGGCAGGAGCAAAGCTCCTGGTTGTTTATGTAGTACGGCCGGAGCACAGTCATCCAACTGGCATCCTGATCCGGGCCGATGTTCCAGCCTCTGTGGAAATAGCCGTTGTTATCCTGTGTGTACATCGAAAAGTAAAGGCCCCACTGCTTGAGGTTCGACTGACAGGCGACCGCCTTTGCCTGTTTTTTAATTCGCTGCAATGCGGGCATCAATATCGCCATCAATAACACAATAATGGCAATGACTACCAAAAGCTCAATTAACGTAAAAGCGTTTCGTTTGTGCATTACGCCTGCCTTTCTCTTTTACCTGCACTTGCGTACCTGTACTCGTGTTACCACAGGTACGAGTAACCGCAGGTACAAGTGAAGAAGGTTTTTCCAAGCCGACCATTTTCTTTTATACATAACGGGTTTCACCGGTGTGCTTATCTTCCATAATTATAACACAATCAATCGGGGTATTGCAAGCTAATCGGACAAGATTTTGGAGGTTTGTCTGTATTAGTATAATTCCATCCGTAATTGCAAAAAGGCTGAGTGTGTTTTTTGCTTTTCTTGACGGCGGATGGCCAATAGCTTATAGTGTACGACCTGATGCTGGATGATGTCATTCCCCTTGTCCAGCAAGGGGCAGGCTCTGTGAAAACAGGAATCCAGAAAGATAACAATGTAATGGATTCCCGCTTGCGCGGGAATGACAAGCGTTTGCTTGTGAGTGGTAGTAAATTTGGAGTTTGTTTTAGTGGCTAAGAAAAGTCAATGTGAAAAGTGTATAGGGCTGTGCTGCCGGTATTTTGCTCTGCCGATTGATACGCCGGAAGATAAGGGAGATTACGACGATATAAGGTGGTTTCTGTGCCATAAAGACATAACGGTCTTCGTAGAGGACGGCGACTGGTATATTAACATAAACAGCAAATGCAGGCACCTCTCGGAAAAAGACAATCAGTGCAGGATTTACAATAAAAGGCCGAGAATCTGCAGCGGATACCGCCACGCGGACTGCGATTTCGTTGAGGGCGAATATGACTACGAGCTGCACTTTACCAACGATAAGCAAATGGAAGAGTATATAAAGATAAAATTCGACAATAACGTAACCGAAAAGCAAAAGGCAAAGAAAAAGAAGAAAAAGAGAAAGAAATGAAGATACCGCCGGTAAAAGGAACGAGGGATTTTTACCCGCAGGATATGGCCGTTAGAAACTGGATAATCGACGGCTGGAAGAAGGCGTCCGTCCGCAACGGCTTTGAAGAATATGATGGGCCGATTTTTGAGTATCTGAAGATGTTTCAGATAAAGAGCGGCGATGAGATTGTCGAGCAGCTTTTCTCGCTACAGGACAGAGGCGGCAGAGACCTTGCTTTAAGGCCTGAAATTACACCGACACTGGCGCGAATGGTCAACCAGCGAATCAATTCGCTGCCTAAGCCTATAAAGTGGTTTTCGGTGCCGAGATTATTCCGGGCCGAACGACCCCAGAAAGGCCGACTTCGCGAGTTCTTCCAGTGGAATATAGACATAATCGGCGTCGAGAATGGACTTGGAAAATGCCTGGCCGATGCCGAGGTGATATTTACCACGGTGGACTACTTACGTGAGATTGGACTTTCGAGCAAGGACATCAAAGTTAAAATATCAAGCAGAGAACTGCTGGCTGATTATCTTAGAAGCTTGGGTATTCCCGAAGACAAGCTTGAGTCTATATATGCTGTCCTTGACAAGAAAGGCAAATTGCCCCCAGAAACTTTCGAAGAAATCCTCGGAGAACAAATTCCGGACGGAAACGCGGTCAAGAGAATACTGGATTTTATGAGCGTCGATTCGATGCCGCAGCTTGAAGAATATGTAGAAGACGAATCCAGCGCTTACCTCGACATAAAGATGGTTCTTGACAACCTTACTACAATGGAGATAGGTGATTTCTGTGTCTATGATCCGAGTATTGTTCGCGGTCTGGCTTACTATACCGGTATTGTATTTGAAGTTCATGACACTGCTGGTGAACTTCGGGCAATCTGTGGCGGAGGCAGATACGATAACCTGCTCCGAGATTTCGGCGGCCCCCCAATATCTGGCACGGGTATGGGTATGGGGGACTGTGTATTGGAAATACTACTTAAGAAGAAAGGGCTGCTGGATAAAAAGGCTCATAAAAGTGAGCTCGAGTATTTCGTTGTTTACTTAGGTGTTTTTGGCAAGGAGGTATGGCAAATTGTTGAGAAGCTAAGGTCGATGGGATATTCGGCCAATTTCAGCTATAAGATGGGAGGGCCTTCAAAGCAATTGAAAGAAGCTTCGGCTCAAAAAGCGAAGAAGTGTATCATCATCGGCTATGAGGAGCTCAAGGAGAATAAGGTCACGGTCAAAGATATGGTGACCGGTGAGCAGGAGCTTGTTGACTATGATGAGTTTTGGTCTCGGCTGAAGTCTTGATTAAGGCTGTTGTTGTCAGGAATGTGCGGAGTGTATGAAACTTATTTGGAGGTCAGAAGATGGGAGCTTTTAAATCGGGGTGTGTGGTTTTATTACTATCGGTTTTGGCTTGTTTGGCTTCGCA
Source organism: Planctomycetota bacterium (assembly GCA_043824065.1). Taxonomy (GTDB): domain Bacteria; phylum Planctomycetota; class Phycisphaerae; order Sedimentisphaerales; family Anaerobacaceae; genus NIOZ-UU13. The sequence goes on from JBDRTM010000161.1 coordinate 5,964, forward strand.
TCTTGAAGCAGCGGCTTCGCGGCGGCAAATTCTTGTATCTCCGGAGGTTCATTCGGACGGCCGGGTGACGTTTCGGCTGAACGCGCCGAATGCCAAACGTGTGGCTCCTCCTGATATGCGAAGTATAGGGAACTACGAAGCCTTTGAGAGAGACCTGATTGAGGATGTAATTCCTTATGTCCAGGAACGCTATCGCGTGAGTAGAGACCAAAAAGACCGGGCTATAGCCGGTCTGTCGATGGGCGGTGGGCAGGCACTAACTGTCGGATTAGGCAATCCTGAGCTTTTCGGGTGGGTAGGTGCTTTTAGTTCAGCGGTGCCACGAGGCCAAAAGCTTGATAACTTGTTAGCCAAAGCGAAGGCGGGCAACGAGAAGCTTAATCTGCTTTGGGTCGGCTGCGGCAGGAAGGACTTCCTTTACCAGGCAAACCAGAAGCTCATCGAGCGACTGAAGAGCGGCAATATCAAGCACCTCGCCCACATAACAGAGGGCGGCCACGAATGGCGCCTGTGGAGGCGATACTTGAATGAATTGGTTCCGCTTTTGTTCAGGGCCGACAAATAGCATTTGAAGCCGAAATGCCTTGATGAGCGACTATGATGTCCCGACCTGCGGGCGGCGAATAGTACAGTGTTTCATAAATAGCTCGACTATGATAAAAATGGATATTGGATATTTTGACAGATTTCTCCACTCGCTTCCCCTTCGACTCCGCTTAGGGCTAAAGGCTTTTTTCGGTCGAAATGACAATATAGTTGCAAGGCTTATGAAATGCAGTTCCAGGACTGGGCTGAGATGAAGGACTCTTTTGGAAATCACTATGAGCGGGCCTTTCAGAATTGGCTGATTGACAATCGAATTCAATACATTGCAATAGATGAGCACAAGCGGGCGGCCTTTGCACGCTGCAAGGTCAAGAGCTTCGATTTTTTGGTATATCCGGCCAATGGACAAATAATAATTGCTGAGGTAAAGGGCAGGAAGTTCAAGGGTACAAACCTGGCCAAATTAGCGGGCTTTGAGTGCTGGGTTACAGCCGAGGACGTCGATGGCCTGGTAAAATGGCAGCAGGTTTTTGGTGCGGGTTATCAGGCTGTCTTAGTCTTTGTCTATAAGATAGAGAACATCGACGTTGATTTTGACGGCAGGGATGTCTTCGATTTTAATACAGACAGGTATATATTTTTTACCGTAGAATTAAGCGACTATCGTTCGTTTATGAAACGCCGCAGTCCCAAATGGCAGACTGTGACGTTACCCGCTGAGAAGTTTCGACAGTGTGCCGTTCAAATCAGTGAGTTTTTGCTTTGATGATTTTGAGATGGACGGCAGACGGCCTTGCTGATAAAATCCCTTGTTCCGTAGAGAATCAGAAATGAATTAGTATCTGTTGCGAAAAAAACCGAAGATGTCACCTCTGCACCTGCTTTCGCAGGTGTAAACTTGTTCCCGCTGAAGCGGGGAGCAGGAGGCCAGAGTGAAAAAGCTGGATTCCCGCTTTCGCGGGAATGACAAATGCTCTTTTGGTAATAGAAATGAATTAGCAGTAAAATTATTGGAGGTAATCAAGTATGCTCAGGAATGTTTTGTATCTGGCTGTGGGGGCGGTTATTCTGTCTGGTTGTGTAAGTGTCCACACAACTGAAAATATCACTGAGGCAAAACCGTCCCAGGTCCTGCGCCATGTCGTGCTGTTCAAGTTTAAGGACGACACTTCCAGCCGACAGGTAAGAGAAATTGAGAACGCTTTCCGTGCGCTGCCGAGCAAAGTCGATGCGATATGTGATTTCGAGTGGGGTACCGATGTAAGTGTGGAGAATCTTCAGCAGGGCTTTACTCACTGTTTTTTAGTAACGTTCCGGAGCGAAGCTGATAGAGCGAAGTATCTGCCGCATCCGGCCCACAAGGAGTTCGGCGAAATGTTAGGCCCACACTTAGACAAAGTTATTGTAGTTGACTACTGGACGAAACAGTAACATCCGCAACAGTTCCCGAAATGCGAATCATAGCAGGCTCAAAACGAGGGATGAGGTTGCTTGGCCCTAAGACGCAAGTGTCCCGGCCGATTACGGACCGAGTTAAGGAATCGCTTTTCAGCGTCCTTTATAAATATGACTTGCCGGGCGGTGCAATAGCAGCCGATTTATTCTGCGGCGTCGGCTCTCTGGGTCTTGAAGCATTGAGCAGGGGGGCGGAGTTTGTTACTTTCGTTGAGCAGGACTCGAAGATTATTTCGGTTCTAAATAATAACATAGAAAAAGCCGGCTTTGTTAAAGAGTCGAAAGTAATAAGGGCCAACGCTTTCAAAATCGGTGCTCCTCTTAACTCAGAGCGGCAGAAGTATGGCCTTGTCTTTGTTGACCCGCCCTATATCGCTACAATGGATGTTCAGGACGGTTCGGCTTTGAGCGGTTTGCTGGATTTGTTGGGTGAGCAAGTGGCCGGTGACGGAATTGTCGTTGTCAGGACAGGCCAAAATGTATCTTTGTTGGAACGTTACGGACAATTTCGAATAATAGAGCGACGCCGGTGGGGGACTATGGCAGTAACCATACTGAGCAAAAGCTGAATGGAAAAAGGCAAGACGAAATTCGAAATCCGAAGCACGAAACAGGTAGTTAGTGAGTGGTGAGTGGTGAGTAGTGAGTATTCGACTCGCCAATTAACCATTTAACTTATCCTGTTTCAGATTTTGATATTCGGATTTGT
>JBDRTM010000162.1:0-2454 GCA_043824065.1 Planctomycetota bacterium
GTGACCCTTACCGGGATGCTTTGGTTCCTCAGCAAAAGCCCAATCCAAATATTAAGAGCAAGATACCGGATGATTGGCCTATTGTGACGGATGATTACCTCGATGAGCTCCAGGATGCTTACGTTGAGGCGGCGAGGATGGCGTTTGAGGTTGGATTTGATGCGGTCGATATAAAATCCTGTCACGGGTACCTGATAAATGAGCTTTTTGCCTGTCGTAACAGAGCAGGTAAGTACGGCGGCCCATTCGAGAACCGAACAAGGTTTGTTCTTGAAGTTATAGACAAAATCCATAACGAACTCGGTGAAGATAAACCGATTACGACAAGACTGGGTATTTATGATGCGATACCTTATCCGTATGGCTGGGGGGTCGATAAGGATGATTATACTAAGCCGGACTTGACAGAGCCGAAGAAGCTGATTGGGCTTTTGCGGCAGCGAGGTGTCAATCTGATTAACATCACGGTGGCAAATCCGTATTACAATCCGCACGTGGGCAGACCTTTCAACGAGACGATAGTCGGCGGCTATGAAGAGCCGGAACATCCGCTCGTGGGTGTAAGCCGACTCGTCAATCTGACCGGCGAAATTCAAAAGGAATTCCCCGGCATTGCAATTGTCGGCACGGGCTATAGCTGGCTGCGGACATTGTTTGCAAACGTGGCGGCGGCAAGCAAAGCCAGTGGCATGGCTACCTTGGTCGGCGCAGGAAGGATGGCATTTGCATATCCGGATTTCGTTAAAGATATCATCACGAAAGGCAGGATGTACCCGGAAAAGGTCTGCGTAAGCTGCAGTGCGTGCACGCAGATAATGCGGGACGGCGGAACGACTGGCTGTGTGGTACGGGACAATGAAGTATATGGGCCGATATTCGAGCACGGAAGGATGGGCGACAGGGACAATCTGCTCCGGCTGGCGTCGGCGTGCAGAAAATGTCAGGAGCCGACGTGCCAGTTAGGCTGTCCGGCCGGTGTTGATATTCCGAAATTCATCAGCCTGTTCCTTGACGGCAATGAAAAGGACGCATACGAAGTGCTAAGAGAGAACAATATATTTCCTGAGATTTGCGCCTGGCTTTGTCCGGTCGAGCAGCAATGTGAAGGCAGCTGTCTGCAGGCCTTTATCGGTGACGCCCCCCTTCCGATTGCCGGCATACAAAGGTACCTGGCTGAGCAGGCCAATAAGAACGGCTGGTCAAAACTACGAATACCCAAAAAAGCAAGCGGAAAGAACATCGCTATAATCGGCGCAGGGCCGGCGGGTCTGGCCTGTGCAGCGAAACTGCTCGAAGCAGGACACATCGTAACGATATTCGATAAGGGCAGTGAGTTCGGCGGGATGATAGAATCAGTAATCCCATCGGACAGACAGGGTGATTCACTAAAGAGCGAGATTGCAGCTATATTCGCTGATGTGCCCAAAGACAGGATGATTCTGCGTCTCGGGAAAGAATTAAACGCAGGTTTCAATCTTGATACGATTATGAAGCAAGGTTTTGACGCAGCCTTTATCGGTATGGGCCTGCCAAACTCGATACTGGATACTCGATACTCGATACTCAACGAGAATCAACCCGCCAACGGCGGGTTTAGATCGGAACCCAGCGTTGCTGGGTCGAGAATCGAGAAACGAGAAATTGATGGTTTATGGGGTGCGATGGAGTTTCTTTCGGCGGCCAGAGAACCGAGTGGATTAGAAATAGCAGGTAGGTGTGTTGCGGCGATAGGTGGGGGTAATACTGCGATGGATGTAGCGGTTACGGCCAAGCGGCTCGGTGCCAAAGACGTCTATGTTATATATCGCCGCTCTTTCAAAGAGATGCCGGCCTGGAGTTCTGAACGGGACCGGGCGATAAAGGAAGGCGTGCATTTTTTGATACTGACTCAGCCGCTCGGATTCAATTGTAGTCACGGCAAATTGACGTCAATTAAGGTTTGCCCAACCCGGCTGGGTGGGCCGGACCAGAGTGGACGACGCAGGCCTGAGCCGGTAGAGTCGAGCTCTTATGAGCTTGATATGGACATTGTGGTGGAGGCCGTAGGCCAGAGCTCACCGGAGGAAATCAGCGAAATTCTTCCTGGCGTTGAGCTAACAAAGGGGCTTATCCAAACCCCTGCTTCCGCAGGGGTAAACTCGTCCCCGCGAAAACGGGGAGAAGGTACCCTGGCGACATCCAGGCCTGGAGTCTTTGCCGGCGGTGACCTTGTAAGAGGGGCATTGACGGTGGTCGCAGCCGTTGCGGACGGAATGAAGGCGGCCAAAGAAATAAATGAATTTCTGATTGGTAATTAGCATCCGTTGTGGAAATCAAAAATCGACAATGTCACCCCTGCCCCTGCTTCCGCAGGGGTAAACTTGTCCCCGCGAAAGCGGGGAGCAGGGGTCCAGAGCGAAAAAGCTGGATTCCCGCTGGAGTTTATCCCGCACTTTGATGCGGGGCGGGAATGAC
>JBDRTM010000163.1:0-7013 GCA_043824065.1 Planctomycetota bacterium
ATGATGACAATGCTGCGGCGGTGGCGGATGCACTCGCGGATTCGGGATTGTATTTGGCGATGATTACGCCGGGGGCGCATTGTCATTTTGGATACGGCGGAGTTGCATCCTTAGACCCGAATGAGCGAAAGGCCGCTGAAGAATTAGGCACAAAAACAGTTGACTTAGCGTATGGCACGTTGAAAAAGGCGTGGCATCCGGACGCGGACAAAGCACCATCGCTTATAATCTGGAACGGCTCGTTTGGTTATGACCTTGCGACAGTCGGTATTCGGCAGATGTATCAGAATCTCAAGGAGAGCATCGCCGGGTTGTGTAAATACGAAGAGAAACAAGGCGGCAGTTTGTACATAGGGTTTGAACCGAAGCCGAACGAAGGGCATCCGGCTATGTTGATCCCGACGGTGGCGAGTGCGTTATTGTTCTGGCGGAGAATCGAGGATGAGTTCGGGGTGCCCAGAGAAAAAAAAGGTGTGAATAAAGAGTTCGGACATTCGGAGATGATTGGCCTTGACCACGTGGCAGATACGGTTGAAGAATTAGATAACGATATGATGGTGCATATGCACCTTAACAGCCAGGGGTACAACGATGGTATTATTCTCGGCGGGCCGGGCAAATATGATATTGACCACGGGGTGCGGGTCAATGGTATGAACGTTGCTATTGCGGGGCTTATTCAGCAGGCAGGCTTTAGCCGATGGAAAGGCCATGATATGCAGGCACGGGCGTACGATAATGTCGAGCAGGGCATCGACAGAGTGGTAAGAAGCGTGCTGAGCTGGGAGGCGTGCGAAAAAGCGGCGAAGGAGCTGGATACAGCGGGGCTGATGAAGGCATTAGCTAAACGAGAAACCGCTAAGGCTGAAGATATGATGAGAGGGGCAGTAGTCAACGCCCAGGGCTATTTCGATGAGATGTATAAGTAATTAACTACAGGTTCAAAAGCAAATTAGCTTTATGCTCTTGATTTTTCAGATAATCAGCATTGCGTCGCCGTAGGAATAGAAACGGTATCGCTGCTCGATAGCGTGATTGTAGGCGGCGAGGATGTTTTCCAGTCCGGCGAAGGCGGCGACCAGTGCGAGGAGGGTAGATTTGGGCAGATGAAAGTTCGTTATTATAGCATCGGTGATTTTGAATTTATAGCCGGGCTTTATGAATAAATCTGTTGTGCCGGTTGTGGCTTTGATTTTTGAGCCGGCGGCTATTGTCTCAAGGGTCCGCGTCGAAGTTGTGCCGACGGGGATTATTCGTCCGCCTTCGCTCTTTGCTTTATTTATTATCTGCGCATTCTCTTCATCTATACTGAATCGCTCCTGATGGATTTGGTGGTCTTCGAGGTTTTCCGTGTTTAGGGGTTTGAATGTGCCTGTCCCGACGTGCAGTGTTATGTATGCAAAGCAGATGCCGGTTTGTTTTAACTGCTCGATAAGGCAGTCTGTGAAGTGCATTCCGGCGGTTGGGGCGGCAACGGCGCCGGTATGCCGGGCGTAAACCGTCTGGTACCTCAATTTATCCATTTTGGCGAGGGCCAAGTCGTCATCTCGTTTTATATATGGGGGCAGTGGTGGAAAACCGATTTTATCGAGGACGGTTTCTGCATCTGCCTGTGTCTTTAGCCTTAGCAGGCATCTGCCCCGGGCTTGCTTTTCGAGCAGTACGGCTTTACAAAAATCGGCCTTTTGTTTGTCTTTTAGAATGAGAATCTCGCCGGGATTTAGTTTACGGGTACCTTTTAACATCGTATCCCAGGTTCTATCAGTATTTTGGGCGAGGAATAAACCTTCGAGTTTCCCACCGGTAGTTCGACGTGCAAAAAAACGAGCGGACAAGACCTTCGTATCGTTAAGCACAAGGCAATCGCCGGGCGACAGAAAATCTCCAATATTGCCGAATCGGCCGTCGAGAATTTCACGGGTAGCGCTATTGAGAACCAGCAGTCGCGAGTCGCTTCTAACAGCAAGAGGGTGCTGGGCGATCAGCTCAGGTGGTAAGTAATAATTTAGCTTTTCAGTTTTCATAATCAAACGTTATCAGACGGTCAGCAAAATGACAAAAAAATTTTTGCTGAATAATACACTAAATCAGAGGTTTAGGCAGCGGTATAAAGATTCCTGCAAAAGTGGTTCGATATGAGGGACGATACTAATACTAATAACACGAATCCAACTTATGGGAATAGTTTTTCAAAGGTGAGGGTTATGTCTTCAAGAAAGTATTTTGACAGAGAAATAACTTCAATCACTGCTTTGGGCCGGAATGAGCTTACGCGACGAATCAGAGGTTTCAGAGGCCGATTTAAGCTGGATTTTACGGAAGATTACCTCAACAATATCAGCGTTGACAGGTTGAGACATATCCTTTTGGCAGCGTTAATAAACGCAACGCCGCATAGTTAGGAAACTATATCAAGACTGCCAGTTTTAGTAATATACGCAACGGGATCTATAAGCCAAAGAATTATGCTTATCAATAAGTTGGAGTATAACCCAATCTCCCCCACGTGGCCTTCTGCATCTTTTGCAAATCAGCCAGGCCCTCGTTGGTAGTAGGCGCATAATGATGCGGCGGGTTTGCCATCTTTCCGACCTTTATCGTCTCTGCTCCTCTATACTTCCAGTAATTGCTGTGGCCATCAGCGAAAGAGACGTTCGTGCCGTCACCATGTCGGACAAACGGTGGGTCCCACCATTTGGGAATAACATAATGAATAGCGTAACTATCCGGAGTTATCCGGCCTTCGTCAAGAAAAACGAGTCTATATGCCGGAGCGGGGACGGTAATCTCTGTTCTGCTCTTAACCATCAACACCGTTTTGCCCACTCTGGCCCCCTTGTTACCAGTATAAGTTCCAGCTGCATCGAAACAACCATTCATACCATAAGATGTGGAGTAGGTGCGCATCTCTCCACGAATACCGGTCGGGCACCGGTAAAGCTTTTCGGTTTTGCAGTATGTAAATAGCGCTCCGAGCCGGATAGCCTGTATTTGTAGGTCTTGCGGTCGTTGTTCTCCCAGCATGTAATTAGTGGCGCAATCGTTGCCTACCCAATAGCGCTCGCCCCTATGAGGACCAGATGTGGGCACGGGTGCAGTGGGGGTGGCGGTAGGGGCCCAATGGGCTTCGCCGTTAACAATCCTGTCATCGTTATCATCTGCATACAGAATCCATGAAAGTGTCAGCTGCTTTAGGTTGCTCAGGCAGGCGGCGCGTTTACCCTGCTCCCTGGCCCTGTTCAGCGCGGGCATCAGTATCGCCATCAATATGGCAATGATGGCAATAACCACCAGAAGCTCAATTAATGTAAAAGCTCTTGGTTTGCCCATGATAGTGTTCCTTGCATATCTCCTCGTAGGAGAAGGAAAGCAGGCCCAGCCAGACCCTCCGGGGGGGGGATTGCTAGGGGACTTGGACCAACATTTTCCCGGATATTCCCAGAGTGTTTCCACTCCTTCCTGCTTCCCTTTCAGAACTACTTTACTTTTGATAATCCTGTTTTATAAGTATGACAAAATCAGAACTTCTTTGCCTGCTTTCGTGCAGTGGTCATTCTTTTCAGTAGTCCTTAAAATTTCTCGTCCAATCCGGCCAGCTGGTCGCCCCACCGTCCGGCGGCAATCCCCAAAGCATGTCACCTGGATGGCCCGCCGAAAATCAATAAGCACAAAAAGGTGCGGTTCTTAATACTTGTCGAATAAGCTAATAACCCAGTCTGCCCCAGATAGCCTTTTGCATCTTGTGCAAATCCTAGAAATCATCAGGTCTTTCAGGCTGCATCTGGTGCAACGGGTTTGCATCCAGGTAGGGCACAGCGGCGAGCTTGCCGATCCGTAGCGTTTTCTGGCCTCTGTACTTCCAATAATCAGCGTGCCCATCTGCAAAAGAGACGTTAGTGCCGTCACCGTGTCGGACAAAAGGTGGGTCCCACCAGCGCTCATTAACATAATGAGTGGCATAGCTGTCCGGAGTTATCCGGCCTTCGTCAAGAAATACTAATCTATGCGCTGGGCCAGGACTGATAATCTCCGTCCTATTCTTAATCCACAATACCGTTTTGCCTACTCTTACCCCCACCTTTTCATTAGAGTGTGTCCCACTCCTGGGAATACCGTTCATAGAATCGCCTATGGTGTAGGTCCGCATCTCTCCGCGAACACCGGTCGGGCACCGGTAAAGCGTTTCTTTCTTGCAATATGGGTATAAGGCGCCGTTTCTAATAGCACTTAATTGGATTTCCATGGGCAAATGCTCGCCGGCCCAAAAATCTCCACAATCGCCTCCAACCCACCACTTCTCACCCTTATGCCTATTACCTGATGTGGGTACAGTGGCCAGGCCATTTCCACCGCCGGCTGCTTCGCCATTAACAATCTTGTCGTTGTTCTCATCAGCATACATAATCCACGCAAGTGTCAACTGCTTGAGATTGCTAAGACAAACTGCCCGCCTGCCCTGCTCTCTGGCCCGGTTCAGTGCCGGCATCAATATTGCCATCAATATCGCGATAATGGCAATAACAACCAAAAGCTCTATCAAGGTAAAGGCTTTTTGTTTGTCCATAATAATTCTCCTTGCCGTATTTTTAGTTAGCATACTTTTTATAATTCTGAATCTTTTTATGCGGTGGTTATTTTTAATAATCTTTATAATTTCTCATCCATATCGGCCAGTCGCTCGGACTGACACCGCCTGCTTTGGTCCATCGTCCGGCTATGTCATAGCTTTTATGCCATTTTAACGTCCAGAGCTCCTTGATTCCGACCTTTCTGACAGACCAATCGCAGAACTGAGCGTTTAAGAATCCATCGTGCCGGTCGACGCAATTGCGCTCCATTTCGTTTGTGTTCGGTCTGTCCGGCGGTCCTCCTGGGATTTCGGGAGGATTGTCATTCTCTCTTGGCCAGGCATCGACCCACCAGCTACCGGTAAATAACGGTATATTACTCGCACCCGGCCACTCGGGCTTCCTCCAATGGTCTGAAATGGGGCTGCGTCCCCAGACACTACCCGATGGGTTCGTCGAGATAGGATTACACATCCACCCGTTTGGTCCGTAGCTACCTATCCATTCACCGGTTTGCCAGGCTTGACTTGAAAAGTAACCTATGCCCTGGTGAACACCCTGGCCCGCAGATTTTGTAGCCTGTGGGCATAAGCGCATCTTCACTCCGATATTGTAAGTCTCCAGCATCGGCTCGAACCACCACCTGCCGCTGCCGCCGCCTGCGCCGCTAAGCCAGTATCCGTCGTTATCGTCACAATACATTGACCAAAAAAGACTCCATTGATTGAGATTGGCCATACATGCAACAGCCCTGGCCTGTTTCTTTACGCGATTTAGTGCAGGCATAAGGATTGCCATCAGAAGGGCAATAATGGCGATTACCACCAGAAGCTCTATTAGCGTAAAGCCTTTTCGCTTGACCATAATAATACCTCCTTCTTAATGTTTTAATTGTTTACTTTTGCAATTGTACTTTATTTTCCGTCAAAACCGTATTTTTTAATTTTTTTTCGACGGTTGTTTTTTAATAATCTTTAAGATGCTGCATCCATTCCGGCCAGTCGCTCGGCTGGACACCGCCGCCCATTGTCCAGGGGCCGGCTTCAATGTACTCTTTATGCCATTTGAGGGTCCACAGCTCTTTGAGCCCCACTTTACGAGCCGAATAGTCTAAGAACAGACAGCCGGCGAACCCATCGTGCCGGTCGAGGCAAAACCGGCCCATCTGCGCGTTGTCGTTCCACCGCTCGCCGCTATAGCTGGGCGGTGTGTCTGTGTGTAACGGCACGCCGTTATAGCGCTGGGCCTCCAGGAACAATGGCACGTACCCGGCCCCCGCCACATTCGGCCCTCGCCAGAAGTATCCCGGACTCCCCCGCTCGGGATGAGGTTCACTGCCTGGCGGGGGATCGACAACCCAGCCGTTGATTCCGTAACTTCCCTTCATTGGCTTTTTCCAGTGCCCCTGGTTCATGTATCCCCAGGCCATGGTCACACCGACACCTGAAGCGCTTCCTTCGGCACCCGAATTTACCCCGAATTCATCCACCCACGGCTTGAACGCATTCGGACAACAGGTAAACTCGTCATCCCATTTATAGTAGTCCCCAAGCGCGCTGACCCATCGATTGGAGACCCTAAAGCCCCCCATGAATCGGCCGTCGTAGTCGTCGGCGTACATCGCAAAAAACACGCCCCACTGCTTTAGCTTGCTCAGGCAGGCAACGCTCCTGGCCTGCTTCTTTACCCGCTGCAGCGCCGGCATCAAAATCGACATCAGTAACGCAATGATAGCGATTACCACTAAAAGTTCTATTAGTGTAAATCCTTTTTGTTTGTTCATAATGGCCCCTTTTGCTGTTTATCTATTGGGATGCGCAAAAACAGCTTTATGTTTCGTTAATTTTGTATTCCTATTGTTAATTTAGGCTATTTCGCCAAACACCGTATTATACAACCAAATCTGATTTTCCGCAATAGCAAAATAGCTCAAATTCAGGGATTTTTTATAAGACACTGCGGAACAGCCCAGCCGATGCGGGATGTTATAGACAGTGCTATATAGCCGTATAAGTATTTATAACAGATAGTCTTACAGCTCAGGGGCCATGCAAATTGCCGGGAGCATGAAAAAAACCCTGAGTGTTTAGATAAGTTTTGCTTGAAGCAAAGCATCGAATCTGTTATAAGAGATAATAGTAAGGTCTGTACCTGGTAATTGAATTTACTGCATTTCTATTTGCAGTTAACGTCATGTTTTTGAAGGAAGGAGGTAATGCTGTAAAGCACGCTTCTCCGCAAGGAGTCCTTAGGACTGACAGGCGCGTCAAGTCGGAAAAAAGTATCCCGGACAAGCATAGGTAGAACTTAGTAAGTGTGAAAATTATTATCGGTCGTTTTTGTTTTAAACATTTTTTAATGACGACTATAAAGTCTAATAAATTGATTTATTAAGCTTTTTTTTTTATATCCCAGGGTCTTTGTTCCCGCGAGGCCGTGGGAGGG
>JBDRTM010000164.1:0-14952 GCA_043824065.1 Planctomycetota bacterium
CCAGCTTTTTCGCTCTGGACCCCTGCTTTCGCAGGGGTGACATCGTAGGTTTTTGCTTTCCGCAACAGGAACTAATTAGATTGTGCAAAAGCAATAACTTGTTTACTTGTACGCTTATGCTTTTACGCCCACTTCCCACGAACTACGAATCACTGGCATCGAGTATCGCGATACACAAATCGTCCTGTTTGTCAGGAGCTCAGATGAATACCGTGTGCCGTACGCTAAAACAGACTCATCGGCTCACTGTCTCGGCTGTGCCGACGATAAATTGTAACACCTTTACAGCCAAGCTGATAGCATAATTTATAGGCCTTATCAACGACGGCTAACGTGGCTTTTTCGCTGAAATTTATGGTCTTACTGACCGCTGCGTCACAGTGTTGCTGAAAAGCCGCCTGCATACGAATATGCCATTCTGGCTTAATATCGTAAGCGCATCTGAAAATTCGGCGAATTTTGATGGGGATTTGGATGATTTGTTGAATGCTGCCGGTTTTGGCAATCTGGTTTTCCAGCTTCTTGCTGTAAAAACCATGTTTTTCAGCTACCTGTTTGAAGAATGGATTTATCTGCAATGTTTTTGAGCCGTCTAAAATCCGGCGGATAAATACCGGTGAATAAACCGGCTCTATGCCGGACGAACAGTCTGCGATGATACTTATCGTCCCGGTCGGAGCTGCGCAGGTAATAGAAGCGTTGCGGACCTTTTTCTTTATTTTGGTCCGCCATATACTGTGACTCCAATTTGGAAACGGCCCACGTAAATCGGCAAGCTCACTGCTGGCCTTGCGTGCGTTTTTATTGATGAAGCTCATAAGCTCCGAGCCGAATTCGATACCTCGCTGGGAATCGTAGGCTATCCCGAGCAGAAACATGCAGTCCGCAAAACCCATAACGCCTAAGCCGATTTTGCGATTGCCTTGGGCCAAGCGGACAGTATTTCTGACCGGATAAACACAGACATCTATAATATTGTCCAAAAACCGCACAGCTAATCTAACGGTCTTGGCCAGTGCCGGCCAATCCATATCTGCTTTGCCATTAGCGAAGCTCACGAATTTGGTGAGATTTATACTGCCTAACGTGCAGGCCTCGTAAGGCAGCAACGGCTGTTCACCGCAGGGATTGGTTGCTTCTATTCGGCCCAGCGAAGGAGTTGGATTGTCACGGTTGATTCGGTCGATAAAAACCACGCCTGGTTCGCCGGTTTTATGCGCGCACTTAACAATCGTTTTCCAGATGTCACTAATGGTGTAAAATTGGCCTGCTCGCTGAGAGCGAGGTTTGCCTTTGCCGGTCAGTTTGTGCAAATCATTTATTGTGTAGTTGGTAATGTCAATTCGCCGCGGCAATAAATACCTTTGCTGAGTGCGGGGGTTTTTTACGATGTGCAAAGTCTTACCGGATTTTAGCATCTTCTTCATCCACTCATCGGTGATTTTGACGGAGATATTGAAGTTGGTGAAGGACTGTAAGTTCTGCTTGGCGTGCAGGAATTTCAGTATGTCCGGATGTTCGACACTCATCATGCCCATATTTGCGCCGCGACGAAAAGCACCCTGCTGAATTGCGTTTGTTGTTTCGGAAAAGACGCGCCAAAAACTGATAGGCCCCGATGTTGTCCCGCCGCTGGAGGCAACGCGGTCGCCTGTCGGCCTTAATCTATCGAAGGAAAATCCGGTTCCGCCGCCGGCCTGCTGAATTAGAGCGGTCTGCTTAACGGCCTCGAATATCCCTTCTATACTGTCTTCAATCGGCAGCACAAAGCAGGCGCTGAGCATTCCCCGACGTTGTGCGTTCATAAGGGCAGGGGAGTTAGGCAAGAACTTCAGAGACGCCATCAAATCGAAATATTTTCGGTGCCACTGTCTGATTTCGCTGCCGTCGGCTCCGTATTTAGCTTCAGCTTCGGCTACTAATGACGCCACCCTGCTAAAAAGCTGGGCCGGTGTCTCGATGCACTTACCGTGTTGGTCCTTAATTAGGTATCTGCTTCGCAGGACCATCAAAGCGTTTTTGCTGAGCACGGGAACATTTCCAGGTGGCGGATGTATATGGAATTCAGCCATAAATGCTCCAAGCGTTAAAAAGCCAATAAAGTGTCACCCTGGGTATAACGAACGGTCTTTTCCTTACCCGGAACGATGAGATTCTTCGCTTCGCTCAGAATGACGATAGTGGCGAGTGTTCGTTTTGTCGGACACTTTAATCCATCTAAACCGAAAGACCTCACGAATCCTTTCGGTAAATCGTATCCCCAAACGCTGCGTGCTGGATTTGAACTCCATTCGATTCAAATCGTTTGTGGTGGGCTTGGCCGGGGACCTGCCGAATATTGTCAACAATCCAGCCGCCAGCAAGCTGAGAAATGAATTTATCTTGGTTCGCACACGCATACTTATGATTCGTGGTTTGTTCGGGACGCGATTCACTATTTTTTAACAACTACAAATTATCTTTGCACAGCCATTTTTAGACCGGCTAACAGCTCCTGGCCGGTTCTGCTTATCGATTCGGATTTGCCGAACAATTGATGTCTGTCTATAATTTCCGGCTTGTAATCATAGTATCTTTGCACCGCCTCGATGCCGCCTTCGGCGGCGCCGCTGGTTTTGTATTGGCCGTCTAAAAGCCATGAGCTGACCTCGTCGTTGTACTCGGCTGGATAGATAATGGCCACTGCGAATTTATCATCATCATATTTAACCAAATGTACCTTGGCTCGGCAGGGGGGTGCGGTCCCGACAGCTAAACCAACGAGCTTTTTGAAATCTCCTCTGGCGGTTTCGAGAGCACTCGAATAAAAGAACATCCCTGCCTCAAGTTGAAAAGTCTGGGAAGGTAGGCCTTTTAATTCGAGCCTGCCGTCGGGGTAAGCTCTGTGTATTTTATAGACTTTGCCGTCCTTGTATTTTTCACTTTCGAGAATTTCAGCTGCTTCTTCGGCGGTGAAGCCGACACCGGCATGGTCGCCGAAGTCGAAGATATACAGGCCGACATATTTTTCGCTATTTTGTAACTTTGGCAATTTCATAATTCCGTATTATAACCGCGGATTACATAAGTTGCACGAATTTTCTATGTGCGATAACTTATCGTGAGTGTTTGCCCCTATAAAGTGAATAACCAATGACATACTGGCTGGCGAGGCCTGATTGTGAGCTGTGGAGCAGGAATAATAATATGAAAGATCTCAACTCCCCGATCGGAGTCGAGGACAAGCTTCGTGGAAAGGAAGATAACGATCGGCAAAAACAAAAGTTTTTGTTGTTAGGACGTGCGCTGCTGGTAAAACTTTATAATCTGGGCGAGCGCCTTATTCGGCATTTCTCCATGAATTCCGGGAAAAGAGATATTGGGGATTTGCAGCAAGACTGAGGCAATCCCGCCCGGATTGTGGACTTCGCCCTGAGATGCGATAAGCAAGGTGTCGTTATCGAGTAAGCAACGAATATTTCCGACCTCCAGCCGATTAGGCAACGTGGGGTCAATCAATACAAGGCCGGCCACGCGGTATAGGAGCTCGGGACGTTGCTGTAAAAAATCGACCAAAATCTTACCACCCATGGAGAAACCGATAAAGCCTATTTTTCTGTCAGGGGCAATGTCGGCTACAACCCGCTCAAGCTGATAAATGAACGAGTCTCCTTCAATATCCGGGCCTAAACAATTAGGGTTGATGGCGACCAGCCCAAAGTCATGCTTTGCAAATTCGTGGAAGTAGGGTTCCATGCTGGATTCCCTGATGCGTGATTGGCGCAGCAGAGTGTATGACCAGACGCCTACTTGTTCAGGATAGCCGAGAACAGCAATGGCGATAAGTTTTTTGTCAAACGCATTTGGAGTAATCAGAATCGAATACTCTTGGCCCACGCGTTCGTCAGTATAGAGCTTCTTGAGGGCTATGTTCGCGGCAAGCATGTTCGCCACGACTTGTTCTGCGATTTTCTTTAATTCTGCTTCGTCCTCAAGCATGAGACACCTTAAAGATTTAACAAAGAGTCTGCTGGACTTCGAACGCCTTGCCCGCCCTAATAATCGAGTTCAAAATCATCAAGAGATAATTTACAATGTTCTATTGAGATTTTAAAGAAGGAATAAATAGATAGCGGCCTGGGATAAAAGAGACTCAGCCGAAAGGTGTCCAATCTTTTTTCTTTCTTATCCATTAGGTTTGGGTTATAGTTTCTGGGTAAACAAGAACAGGTATCTGTAGAAAGGAGGATACATAATGGTTACGAAATCCAACGAAGGAGACGTGCTCCGGAGCACATGCTGCCCGTGTGGTCATCAACATTTGACCGGCGAGATAAGCCGAAGAGGATTCCTGCAGGGTGTAAGCTCAGTGGCATTGGCCAGCGCGGCAATTACCGGCCTGAGTTGGTCAGAGGTATCGGCGGCCCAGAAGAGTGATACGGCTCCGAAGCGTCATCCGTTGAAGGTCAAGCCGATACTTGTCTATAGCATTCCAAAGCGACGGCACCAATCCAGTTGGCGCAGTTGGGGTGGTATCCAAACCGAAGACGACGCCTCGAAGGAAGTGGCCCTGATTAAAAGCGAGCTTAATAAGCTTCGCATCAAAGCTGACTTTCCGGTCGAGTTTCAGCCCGTTAGCCGGGTCCACGGTAAAGGGGATTTAGCGTCTGTGAACGATATGGATAAGGCCGATGTAATTATGGTCTATGCGGCAGGCGGCGGGATGGACACGTTCGACGCACTGGCAAAGTTCGGCAAAGACATTATCTTCTTTTGCCGTCATAAGTCAGGGCCTGTTTATTTGTGGTATGAGATAATCAGCCCCCGCTACCTGCGGCAGCACACCGATACGCTGGCCGTTAAAGGGATTGATGATGGTGATGTTGTGATAGACAGCCAAGAGGAGATTATGTGGCGGCTTCGGTCTTTGTGTGGTCTGAAGAACACAATGGGGACTCGGATCATAGCTATCGGCGGGCCGGGTGCCTGGGCACAGTCGAGAGAGGGACGGACTGAGATTCTTAAGGACATTCGAGAAAAGTGGCAGTTTGATATTCAGACGTTTTCTTATGAGGAGCTTGGCAGGCTAATTAAGGAAGCTCGGGCGGACCAAAATGCCGTCAAGCGCGCCCGAAATCGGGCTGGGAGGTATCTGAAATCACGTGGCACCAAGCTGGAAACCAAGCGTCAGTTCGTTGACAACGCGTTCATGTTGGAGCAAGTTTTCCGAGGGATGATGAAAAAGGCCGATTGTAAGGCACTTACAATCAATGGCTGTATGGGCACCATCATGCCAATTGCCGAGACCTCGGCTTGTTTGACGCTGAGCTTATTGAACGACGTCGGATACCAAATATTCTGCGAGTCGGATTTTGTGGTGATACCCTCGGGTGTGTTGCTGGTGAACATCTCGGGCAAGCCAATGTTCTTTAATGACCCGACCTACCCACACGATGGACTAATTACACTTGCTCATTGCACAGCCCCCCGGAAGATGGACGGGAAAAAGCGTGAGCCGGCCCGGATTATGACCCACTTCGAGTCGGACTATGGTGCATCGCCGAAGGTTGAGATGCACAAGGGTCAGGTAGTTACCAACATTGCGCCAGATTTTGCCATTAAGAGGTGGGTCGGTCTTGTTGGTGAGGTTGTCGATGCACCGTTTATGGATATCTGCCGTTCACAAATTGATATTCGTTTTTCCTGTGATAGTAAAACTTTAGCCGAGCGGATGCCCGGATTCCACTGGATGACCTGCTACGGTGACTACATGCGTGAGCTTGGGTACGCTCTTAAGAGAGTCGGAATAGAATGGGAGAATCTCACAGCGGGTAGAAGTGTCTGAGCAGTGGTTTGCGGTTTACGGCTATAGAAGTTTTGTCCCGGCCGAGAATAATATGTTTCGATAAACTATTAGTGGTCTGTAACACGATAAATTCGTTGTTGTTACTGGTAGGGTGGGGCTTGCCCCACCGAGATGATGCTAACAGGCGTGTTACAGAATACTAAGGCCTTTTACTTTTGTGAGGCCGTTGAAAGGAGGTAAAGTAATATGAGAGAACAGGATTCAAGATTAAGGTCTTTTTTGTTCGGGGTGTTGCTTTCGGTATTTTTGGTTCAGTGTGCTGAAGCTCTTACCCTGTACGTTTCCACCAAGGGTAATGACCGGTGGTCGGGAAGGTATGCCCAGCCTAACAAAAATCGCACCGATGGGCCGGTGGCTTCTTTGGCAGGTGCGCGGGATAAGATTCGGCGCTTGAAATCACGGCGGACAATCACAAAGCCTGTGCGAGTCATCGTTATGGGCGGAACTTATGCCCTGAGCGAACCTTTCATATTAACGCCAAAAGACAATGGTACTAAAGAATGTCCGATCAGCTACGAGTCGGCTGAAGGTGCAAGGCCGGTTTTCTCCGGTGGAAGGGTAATTACAGGTTTCAAGCGCGGTGAAAACGGCATCTGGCAAACCCGTATGCCGGAAGTTGCAGCCGGTAAGTGGTATTTCGAGCAGTTGTTCATAAACGGCCGTCGAGCTGTGCGTGCCCGTACACCAAATAAATTCTACGACTATATGGGTGCGACCTCTGAAGTTCCGGTCGAGGGCAGCAAGGACAAATATCGACGGACTACATCCGTCAGTCCGGATACTCTTGAGCCTTTGCGAAATCTTGGTAGCCGTGAGCTCCGCGATGTTACATTAGTGGCCTATCATAAATGGTGTATAAGCCGCCGGTATCTAACACAGATCGACACGGCAGCCAATACAATCATTACTGTGGGAGAGAAACTCAAAAGTTATTCCGGCTGGCCAAAGAACACGCGTTTTCACTTAGAGAATTTCAAAGCCGCTCTGGATACACCCGGTGAATGGTTCCTTGAGCGCAATGGTACTCTGTACTACAAGCCCCTGCCCGACGAAGATATGACTAAAGCGCACGTTGTGGCGCCGGTGCTTGAGAAACTCGTTATCTTCCAGGGAAAGCCGGAGGAGGAACAATTTGTTGAACATATCCAATTGAAAGGTCTGGCCTTTCACCACAACCAATCGCTGCTGCCGGCCGGTGGGTACGCGCCGTATCAGGCTGCGTATGTTACCGAAGCTGCCATCATGGCCGACGGGACGCGTAATATAGTGTTGGAGGATTGCGAAATAAGCCACGTTGCGACATACGGCGTGTGGTTCCGCCAGGGCTGCCGTAACTGCTGGCTTGAGCGCTGCTACCTTTACGACTTAGGGGCAGGCGGCGTGCGAATAGGCGAGGGAAGGATTCGCCCCGACCAACCGTCCCGCACGAGTCATATTACGGTTGACAATAATATTATCCGCTCAGGTGGCCGCATCTATACCTCCGCAGTGGGTGTTTGGATTGGACAAAGCGGCGACAATACGGTTACCCATAATGACATCGGCGACCTTTTTTATACCGGTCTTTCGGTCGGCTGGCGATGGGGGTACGCCGAGAGCTTGGCCAAACGCAATAACATCAGTTTCAATCATGTGCACCATATCGGCTGGGGTGTGCTGAGCGATATGGGAGGTATTTATACGCTCGGGCCTTCGGAAGGGACTGTCATCAGCAATAATGTCTTTCACGATATCTATTCGTACTCCTACGGCGGCTGGGGACTCTACACAGATGAGGGCAGTACCGGCATCGTGATGGAGAATAACCTGGTCTATAATACCAAGACCGGCGGTTTCCATCAGCACTACGGCAAAGAAAATGTCGTTCGCAATAATATCTTAGTTTTCAGCCAACTGCACCAAATCCAGGCCACGCGGGTGGAGGACCATTTGTCTTTTACCTTCGAAAATAACATCGTTTATTGGGACACCGGCCCTCTTTTGTCCGGCCGATGGAAGCAGATTAAAATCAAAATGCGAGACAACTGCTATTGGAACACCTCCGGCAAAGAGGTGAAACCTGCCGGTATGACATTTAAAGAATGGCAAGAGAGGGGACACGATACAGATTCAATTATCGCGGACCCGATGTTCGTTGATGCGGAGAATTTCGACTTTCGTCTCAAGCCAGACTCCCCTGCCCTAAAGACTGGATTTAAGCCGTTCGATTACAGCGAGGCCGGTGTATATGGGGACCCTGCCTGGCTAAATAAGGCCAAAAACGTCGAATTTCCGCCGTTGGAATTGCCTCCGAAACCATAGAGATTAACCGTAGAAATTGATGCTGGGGCATCCATTCTCCGTCCCGAGAAAATCGGGACTGCGAAGGACGAAAGCCCCACCCTACGGGATTGGGCGGCCACACGGGGCCGCCCCTACGTGATGTTGGGTTACAAATAATATTCCAGGCTTCGATGCTATTTAGTTACTGTTGCGGAAACAGCATTTGTCATTCCCGCGGATGCGGGAATCCAGTTTTTCGCTCTGGACCCCTGCTCCCCGCTTTTGCGGGGACAAGTTTACCCCTGCGAAAGCAGGGGCAGGGGTGACATCGTCGGTTTTTGTTTTCGGCAACAGATACTATTTAGTAATATTTCAAGGAAGTGGAAGAAGTGAATATCTGGATTCGTGCGGGCTAAATTGGTAATATATTATCGTGATGGAGCACATTCAAAAAGCGTTGGTTAAGTATTGGGGGTACGATAATTTTCTCCCGCTGCAGAAACAAGCTATGGAATGTGTCAGTCGTGGGCAGGATTCGATTGTGGTTCTGCCGACGGGAGGTGGAAAATCGCTTTGTTTTCAGGCGCCGGCGGTAACTATGCAGGGGCTTACCGTGGTCGTCTCGCCGTTGATTTCCTTGATGAAGGACCAGGTTGACGCCTTGAAGGAATGTGGAGTTCCGGCGGCGCGTATTGACAGCTCTCTTTCGGCGTACGAACAGCAAGCTGTTTTTGCTGCGGTTCGCAACAAGAGACTTAAACTTCTTTACCTGTCGCCTGAACGCCTTGTCTCGGACGGTTTTGTTGAATTGCTCAGAAAAACAGGATTATCTTTTATCGCCATTGATGAAGCGCATTGCGTAAGTATGTGGGGCCATAACTTTCGGCCGGAGTACCGTCAATTAGGACTGTTAAAGAAAGTCTTCGCTGATGTAACGATTGGTGCCTACACAGCCACGGCCACTGAGCAGGTTCGTAACGATATCGCTGAGCAGCTGCACCTGAAAAATCCTAAAATGCTGATAGGTTCGTTTGACAGGCCGAATCTTGTTTATAAAGTGAGGCGACGCGCGAACATAATGAAACAAGTCTGTGCTGTGCTCGACCGGCACAAGGGTGAATCCGGCATTGTCTATTGCATTCGCCGCAAAGATGTTGATGCTATGTGTGCTCGATTGGCCGCCAAAGGCTACAATGTAGCGCCGTACCATGCGGGTATGACAGACGAGAACCGGAAGAAAAACCAGGACTCATTTATTACTGAAAAGGTCGAAACGATTGTGGCAACCATTGCATTCGGGATGGGTATCGACAAGTCCAATGTACGTTATCTTATTCACACCGGCATGCCCAAGTCGCTTGAGCACTACCAGCAGGAAACCGGACGGTCAGGTCGTGACGGTCTTGAAGCTGAATGCTGCCTGTTCTATTCGGGCGGTGACTACGGAATATGGAAAAGCCTGATGAGTGATATGGAGCCGGAAGCTCAGAAAATCGCTATGTTCAAGCTCAGCCGAATGTATAATTATTGCACCGGCGGCGTATGCAGACACAAAGCAATTCTTCGGTACTTCGGCCAGGAGCTTGACAAGAATAACTGTTCCGCCTGCGATATGTGCCTCGGCGAGCTGGACTGCATAGACGATGCCTTACAAACCGCCCAGAAAATCCTGTCATGCGTTCTTCGCCTTGAACAGCGTTTTGGCGGCGGCTATACAGCTTCGGTACTAACTGGCTCGCATGACAAACGCATACTGGAAAATAAGCATGATGCGCTAAGCACCTATGGGCTGTTGAGCAGCTATGAAAAACACTCTGTGCACGACTGGATTGAGCAGCTTGTGGGACAAGACTATATTGAGAAGGTCGGCGAATACAACATCCTGAACGTAACCGAAAAGGGATGGCAAACACTGAGAGGAAAAGAGACGCCTCGTTTACTAAGGCCGGCACAGAAAGCGGCTAAAGTGTCTAAGGTCATTATAGATTCGTGGGAAGGTGTTGATCAAAATTTGTTTGAAGCTTTGCGAAAATTGCGTGCAGCTATTGCAAGTAAAAAGGGAGTTCCGGCCTACATAGTCTTTGGCGATGCGGCGCTGCGGGATATGGCTAAGCGAAGGCCCTCTACTACTGAAAGGTTCCTCGAAGTCAAGGGAGTCGGAGAGATAAAATGCCAACAGTATGGGAAAGTTATGCTGGCCGCTGTTAGAGATTACTGCCTGGCAAATTCACTTGAGATGGATGTTGACTAATACTAAAGCCTTGCACGCTTTTGCAAGAAAAGTTAGGATTGGTTTTACTATTGTATTATGATATGAGTAAGGACAGATATGATTAAGAAGATAATGACTGTTTTGAAGACCAGCGTCAAATCAAAAAGCAGCCGTAAGCGCGGAATCAGGAGAAAATCTTCAAAAGGGCGTAAAATCAAAAAGATATCTCGTTTGCGCAAGCCCGAAGATATGCCTCTGGAGCAATGGCAGGTCGCATTGCGAAAACAGTTCGGACAAGAGCAGGATTTTCGTCTCAAGAATATTGGGGAAGAACCGATTTTCTCAGAATTTATTGTTAAAAATCCACAAAACCAAAGTGAATACCGTGTTGCAATTCGTGGGCAAAGGATAGGAGACAATTACTGCTCGTGCCCGGATTTTGCTGTTAATACCCTTGGTACCTGCAAACATATCGAATTTACGCTCGCAAAATTACAGCTAAAACGAGGGCGTAAAAAAGCCCTGGCGGAAGGATTCAAACCTGCCTATTCTGAAATTTATCTGCGATACGGCGCCAAACGAGAGGTAATCTTCAAACCCGGTACTCAATGTCCACAATCTCTGCTTGAACTTGCCTTACGTTACTTTGACAACTACGGACTTCTAAAACCACAGTCATACCAGGAGTTTGGTACGTTTATGAGAAGGGCCGGGGCGCTCAAACATGACTTACGCTGCTACGAGGACACGATAGGGTTTATTGCCCAGGTCAGGGACCAGCTCCAGTTAAGGAAGCGAATTGAGAAGGCTTTCCCGAGTGGTATCAGCAGTACTGGATTCAGGAAATTGTTGAAGGTTCCGTTATATCCTTATCAGCGCAAAGGCACTTTATTTGCGGCAAAAGCGGGACGAAGCCTGATTGCCGATGACATGGGGCTCGGCAAAACTATTGAGGCAATCGCAGCAGTTGAGATATTAGCCCGGACGGTCGGCCTTGAGCGTGTACTAATCGTGTCACCGACTTCGCTGAAGCATCAATGGAAACAGGAAATTGAAAAATTCTGTAACCGTTCGGTCAAAGTTGTGGAAGGCTCACTCGCAAAACGGGCTGGACTATACGCATCCGATTCATTTTACAAGGTCGTCAATTATGATGTTATTCACCGTGACCTTGAACTTATTGACAATTGGGCGCCGGAGATGGTTATTCTCGATGAGGCTCAGCGAATCAAGAACTGGAAAACTCGAAGAGCACGAAGTGTAAAAAAACTCGATTCCAGGTATGCTATTGTGCTTACGGGAACGCCGTTGGAGAATCGACTGGAAGAATTACACTCCATAGTTGAATTTGTGGACAGCTTTCACCTGGGACCGATGTTCCGTTTTCTTGCTGAGCACCAGCATGTTGACGAAAATGGCAAGGTGATAGGGTATCATAACCTTTCGAAAATCGGAAAATCGTTGGAGCCAATCCTTGTTCGACGTACTAAAAAAGAAGTTTTGAAGGAGCTGCCTGAACGTTTGGAAAAAAACTATTTCGTTCCTATGACTGATGAGCAGATGAAGCATCATGAAGATAATCGCGAAACTGTCGCACGTATCGTTGCCAAGTGGCGCCGGTTTGGCTTCTTATCTGAAACCGACCAGAGAATACTCATGATCGCTCTGCAGAATATGCGTATGAGCTGCAACAGCACGTATCTTCTCGACAAAAAGACTGATTTCGGTGTTAAGGCTGACGAACTAATTTCAGTGCTTGAGGAAATCTTTGAACGACCGGACACAAAGGTAGTGGTATTCAGCCAATGGCTGGGAACTCATGAAGTACTTCTGGAGCGCCTTCAAACAGTTAAGCGTAATTATGTGCTGTTTCACGGTAGAATTCCCGGCAAGAAAAGAAAAGACCTGATAAAACAATTCAAAGATGACCCTGATTGTCGAGTGTTTCTCTCAACCGACGCCGGCGGAGTGGGGCTGAATCTGCAGAATGCCTCAGCCGTGGTCAATATGGATTTGCCCTGGAACCCGGCGGTACTCGAACAGCGTATCGGGCGGATTCACCGCCTTGGTCAGTATCGTCCGGTGCGGGTAGTAAACTTCGTTGCTCAGGGAACAATCGAGCACGGGATGCTTTCACTGCTGTCGTTTAAGCAATCTCTCTTTTCAGGTGTTCTTGATAAAGGAAAAGATGAAGTTTTCCTCGGTGGAACAAGGCTAAAACGATTTATGGACTCAGTTGACAAGGCTACCGGTGCTATTCCCGAACCAATGCCCAAACAGGCTAAGGCCGAAGGAGACGGAGACGAGCTCAAGCAAGGACCCTCAATTCCGGCAGAAAAGCAGGATGGCGCGGAGCCGGAACAAGCATGGAACGATATAATTTCAGCCGGCTTGACATTCCTTGACAAACTTGGCCAAACACTGCTTGGTGAAAAAGAGCAGCCACGCAAGCCGAGCTCGAAAGCATTTTCCGGATTAAAAATTGAAACGGATAAAGCTACGGGCCAACACCATCTGAAATTACCAATACCAAAAAAGGAGACGATTCAGGGTATAGTCAATCTGCTTAATGAATTCTCAAAGAAGCTATGATGTATTAGTTAGTTCCTGTTGCGGAAACAGTATTTGTCATTCCCGCGAAAGCGGGAATCCAGTTTTTCGCTCTGGACCCCTGCTCCCCGCTTTTGCGGGGACAAGTTTACCCCTGCGGAAGCAGGGGCAGGGGTGACATCGTCGATTTTCGTTTTCCGCAACAGATACTAGTTAATGGTGGGGCAAGTCCCACCCTACGTGATTGGACGGCCACACGGGGCCGCCCCCTACTTTTCAAAAAGATGTCGATTCCAACCTTAATTACATTTATTGCTTATTTTATAGTCTTGTTGGGTATCGGTTTTTTCTTTTATCGAAGGTCGGCCAATATAGAAGACTATCTGTTAGGCGGCAGGAGTATGGGCGCGTGGGTGACGGCACTTTCGGCACAGGCGAGCGATATGAGCGGCTGGCTTTTAATGGGGCTGCCGGGAGCAATTTACTTAGGCGGGATGGGAAAGACCTGGATTGCTACGGGTCTTTTCATCGGGACGGTCTTGAACTGGAAGCTGGTCTCGGCCCGGCTGAGGGTTTATACGGAGAAAACCAATGCGATAACACTGCCCTGCTTTTTTGAGGCGCGTTTCAGGGACCCGACCGGCCTGCTAAGGATAGTTTCGGCTATAATAATACTAATATTCTTCGCTATATACGCCTCTTCGGGACTTGTGGCAACGGGCTTGCTATTTGAATCAACTTTTAACGTCAAATATCACGTTGCGGTAATTATCGGTGGACTTGTTATTATTGCATATACGTTCTTAGGTGGTTTTTTGGCGGTATGCTGGACGGACCTCCTGCAGGGTGCGTTAATGGTCTTTGCGATAGTGATAGTCCCGG
Source organism: Planctomycetota bacterium (assembly GCA_043824065.1). Taxonomy (GTDB): domain Bacteria; phylum Planctomycetota; class Phycisphaerae; order Sedimentisphaerales; family Anaerobacaceae; genus NIOZ-UU13. Next base: position 13,752 of record JBDRTM010000164.1, read on the forward strand.
CGCTGACGTATCATACCGTCGGAGGAGCAGAAGCAATCAGAGAAGCGATGGAGTTAAAACATATATCAGGAAGTCTGATGCCGCAAGGACAGAAGCTGCCTGTCGCTATCTGTATGATTATATCCAGTATGGCGTGGGGTTTAGGGTACTTCGGCCAGCCGCATATATTAGTGCGATTTATGAGCATTAAGTCGATAGATAAAATTGGAAAGTCAATGACTATTGCCATTGTCTGGGTTTTTCTGTCGTTGGGTGGAGCGGTAGCTATCGGCTTCATCGGGATAGCAATGTTCGAGAATTTAAGCAACGGCCAGGAAGAAAAGGTCTTCATCTATATGATAAGCAAACTGTTCAACCCCTGGTTCGGAGGGATACTGTTAGCGGCGATTTTCTCGGCTATTATGTCAACAATAGATTCGCAATTGCTGGTTTCGTCCTCGGCGTTATCAGAAGATTTTTACTGTAAGGCAATAAGAAAAGAGGCATCCGAAAAAGAGATTGTTCTGGTAGGAAGAGGCTGTGTCGTCATAATCTCAATAATAGCATTGGTTATGGCGTTGGACCGCAATAATACGATTCTGGGAATAGTCTCCTACGCATGGGGCGGTTTCGGAGCGGCGTTCGGGCCACTAATTCTTTTTGCATTGTTCAGCCGAAAGACCACTTGGCAATCGGCCTTAGCAGGAATGGTAACCGGAACAGTGGTGCTTGTATTGTGGAAGCAGGCTGGCTTAAGCGGCACAATGTATGAAATCGTCCCCGGTTTTGCCGCAAATTGCCTGACGATTCTCCTGGTCAACCTTTTCATCGGGCAAAAAGATGAAAGCCTCTTGAAAGAATTTGATGATGTTCTAAGCAAAATCAAGAGCGTACAGCTCGACACGGCAACCTAAATTGTCATTCCGAGCGCAGTCGAGGAATCTATTTAAACAAGCCATCTGCAAAAAAACACATAAAACTTCATGACAATCAGATTAAAATGTGATACCATAAAACTTACCGATGCCGAACGAACTAGTTTTGTCGCATCTGTTTGAAGAATCCTATGCGAGAATCGTACTACGTAGCGTCCCGCCAAAGGCGGGGCTACTACGCAGAGTAGCATACGAACGGACCTCATTGAGAGGGAGAAATAAGTAAGGTGTCCCCCGATTTCCGCAGAAATAAGTAAGGTGTCCCCCGATTTCCGCCCCGATTTCCG
>JBDRTM010000165.1:0-8545 GCA_043824065.1 Planctomycetota bacterium
TTTTTTGCCAACGGCATAATCATTTTCTCTACAGCAACTCTTTATGCCGTTGGCTTCAAAGCGGAAAATCCCGATTCTTGAGGCGGAACTCCAGCTTTATTTAGTTTTTATCGTTTTTTTTCTCATACCACAAGTGAAATACTCTGTAATGTCACTATAGTCTCCCAAAATTGCTGTTTTTACTCAAACCGATCGATTTTGAGCCAAACTTTTGCATAAGTGCTACCCTGACAAGAGGATAACAGCCTGTCATTCCTGTGAAGCTTGTGCTCGCTCCTGCTTCCGCAGGGGTAAACTTGTCCCCGCGAAAGCGGGGAGCGGGTAACAGGAATCCAAAAACGCGGCAATAGTATGGATTCCCGCTTCCGCGGGAATGACGCAGAAAATCGGTCAATTTAAATATTTTATTCTAACATATTTGCCAATATTTCTCAAGAAATTCTGAAAATTTGGCAGTTTCACAGGTTTTTGTGGCGAATATCGGGATTTTATAGGACGAAAAGGCCATTTTATACAAAAACTATCAGTGAGCATTTTTTGACTTGAAAAAATGCAAAATCTGGTTTAGAGTAATGAAACGAACAATTTTTGACGAATTAAGTATATTGTGGTTTTGTGATTGCTTCTGATATAAGAAGCACAGGAAGGTTTGTTTTTTTATGCTGAAAGTTAAATCGCGGGCAGGCGAATCAGTCCAACAAATGATCAGACGCTTCAAGAAGCTGTGTGAAAAAGAGGGTTTAATCAGAGATATGAAGAGAATGGCCTATTACGAAAAACCCTCAGAAAAAAATCGCCGACGTATGCGTAAAGCCCAGCGAACTATAAACCACCCCCCATAAAAATTCCTTTCGCGAAAGACTTTTTTAGTCGCATTCAATCCGAGCAAGCAAACAAATCTTGCTCGGCTTTTTCTTTCCAGACAAGCCGAAAAGCTGTAGCCTGACCCCCCTGCCGACAGTTCTGGATTTACTCATCCATTGCACCTATTGGAAATAATCTAAATCAACTGATATATAGCACAAAATGTTGCGCGTCTATCTATAAATAATCGGCTATGGTTGAGTTTCGCACCCATAAACTACAAGGCTGGGAAAAAAGATACTCCGTTTCCCGGCCTTGAACACCTTATAATCGCTGGTTTTACAGCCCATCAATGTTTGTGTCCAGAATTATACCAAGTCAAGTTAATTCTTGCGCTATACAAAAAATGACAACAGAGCTTAAATATTTGTATAAAAAGAGGTTAGAAGCTATAGATTATTTATAAAGCGCATTTATTAATCCCAATTAGTATTATTGTGTAGAAACCGGTATTAGCTTCATGTTGCACAGTGGGCACGATCCCGGCTTGGTCAGCTTAATTTGCGGATGCATAGAGCATGTCCAAACTTTTTGAAGTGTCGGCTTTACCTTAGCCAGCTTGGCCTGCTTCTGAGCATCAGTGAGCTTATCCCACATTGAAGGACACTCGGCACAACAAAAAGCAACCTTCTGACCTTTGTAGTCTCTTATAAGATTAGTTGCTACCTTTTCAGGATTAATGGGCAAGCCCATTATGGGACAGCGGTTGTTCACGAATTGTGGTTTCACCTGCGTGCCAATAGCTTCGTAGATTGTGATAAGCATCTTCCGGGCCTTATGCAGTTCGGCCAGTGCGGTCTTCTTGTCGCCGGATTCTATGGCCCTGACGGCTTTGTCGACTGATAGCATCACTATCGGCAGATTTTCGGTGTGTATTTTTTCGAGGCTTAAGGTCTCGGTCATCATAGAGTGTTTCATATTCATTTTGGCCATCTGTCCGTGCGGAACAGTCCCGGCCTTTGTCTGTGCCAAAGCATAGGTGGCGGTTGTGCCCGCTATCGCAGCTGCGCCGATGACAATGACAATTGTGGCTAATCTTCTTTTGCTCATTCTTCATTCTCCTAACTAAAATCGCATTTGTTCTTGACCTGGAGACGGTACGCTCCACTATAATCTACTTTTACAATAAAATATAAGGCTGGGAACCGAAATCACACCTTCTCTTCTCAGCCTTGTAATACCTTACAGCCGAAGGTCTTACGACCGGTCAGTGTTTATGCCCGAGACGAATTTGCATCAGCTCAGTGTTTCACCTTAGGTAATTTGGCCTGCTTCTGAGCATCAATGAGCTTATCCCATGTTGAAGGACACTCGGCGCAGCAGAAAGCAACCTTCTGGCCTTTGTAGTCCCTTATAAGATTAGGTGCTACCTTCTCAGGGTTGATGGGCGAGCCCATTATGGGACAGCGGTTGTTTGCAAACTGCGGTTTCAAATGAGTGCCGAGAGCGCCGTAGATTGCGATAAGTGTATTCAGAGCTTTATCCAGTTCAGCTAATACGGTCTTCTTGTCGCCGGATTCTACGGCCTTGGCGGCTTTGTCGATTGATAGAATCGCAATCGGAAGCTCTCTTGAGTGTATCATATCGAGGCTTAAAGTCTCGACCCTGACAGGTTTCTTCTCAAGGTTTGAATCTTTGACCCTGACGGGTTTCTTCTCAATGCTTGAAACCCTGGCCCTGGCGCGTTGTCTCTCAAGGTTTGAAGCCCTGGTCCTTACGGGTTTCTTCACATCCGTCTTGGGTGTTTGGCTCTGGCTTGGATGGCAATGATCAGCCTTAGCTTGAGTCAGAGGAAGGCTTGCTGCCAATATTACAGCTGCGCCGATGACAATGACAACTATGGCTAATCTTCTTTTGTTCATTCATCATTCTCCTAACTAAAATCACATTTGTTCTTAACTTGGAGACGGTACGCCCCGCCATGTTATTAAAAACGAACTAATAAGCTCTAACGTTCCAAAAAAAATGATTTTTAATCATCTTCTGAACAATTGTTTTAATCCTGCTTCTGGTCAGTCCCATATTCGGGCCTGCCGTGTGGAGTCTTTGGCCCCGGAAGTTGATATCCCTCAATGTCGCCTGCTGAGAATTTTTGTGTTATTCGCCGGCTTATGTAAATCCCCCCGTCAAGCACGTGGCGGATCGCAGTCAAGATTTCTTCAGTTGAATCCACCAACTTTACAATATAGCCACGGGATCCGGTTCGAAAAGCATTCCTGACATAAAATAACTCATCGTGCGAAGAGAATATCACGACAGGCATATTCGGCCATCGCGACTTTATTACCTCCGTAAGCTCAAGGCCGCTTGCACCGTTCAGCGAGATATCAACAATGGCTAAGTCAAAAGGCAAACATTTTCAACGCCTTCCAATACTGGGCGGGCCCTCGTACCGGCCCAAAAATAGCCAGAAAACCGGTACTAAATCGCCCGCCCAGCTATATCAATCACAGCATACCTTTGCTGTGTCCATCTTCTGCCGGGTTCCCAGTAACCACAACTCCCGTGACTGTAAAACCCGGCTTTCCCTATGAGGGGGGAGCATGCCTTTATTATGTGTCTTTATTCTTTCAACTACGTTTGCCTGAATATCCAGCACTTGCCTAACCTCTGTTTTACACTGTGCATCGTCAATCCAATATGTCTTTGGAAGGGACAACAACAGTATCGCCCATGCACATTTCTTTGAACTGTCTGACCACGCTGCGAACAGAACCGTTCATACCGTTGATTATCTGAATCCCTGTACCTCGCAGAGCTTCCAGAAAGGATTTCAGCACGCTGAGACTGATGTGATTGGCCAGGATTATCGAAACATCCGATTGCAATAGCTGCTGTGCAAATAGTTCACCTGCAGTAGAGCTGTTATCCACCACAATGGGACTAATCATCGTTTCATACTCGAAGGTGTCAAAATCAATTATCAACAGAAATCTGCTGTGGTCAAACTCGGTCGAGACGTAATCATCGAGTGTGGGGCCAGTTGATGTAACTGCTATTTTCATGGTATAGTCTCCCTTACTAAGAGGGTTTTCGCCGTGCCAACTCGGCTGAACTTCCTTCTCACTTTGTTGCACGTTTCCACGCGAGAAATGTGTTCACTGGCTGGCAAAATGGTCTTTATTAAATGTGTTCAACTGCCTACTCTTACTTTTCTAAACGAATTTGCCCATTGAATAGTTCCTTCAGCCATAAAAAAATTCTGTTTCTTGGAACCATATAGTGTTCCCAATCGTTTTGAAGGTAAGAGGCGTGTTGAACTCGATATTTAGTCCACATGGGAGTTATTAATATGAGACACAGCAACTCTAATCACTCAATTATAGATCCGGTATGCGGCACAGTCGTCAGCAAGGACATAGCACCTGCGATGTATCGCTACAACGGCAAGATTCTCTATTTCTGCTCGGTGTCCTGTCGTGATAAATTCTCAAAGAGACCACGGCATTTCCTTGGCAAACGTCGCCACAGAAAGCTCCCCCCGCGAATGAGCCTGCCAATCACCCGTATGAAAGGTTTTCATCCTTAATTATATGGATATGGTTGCTCAGTTGAATGATTTTTAAGTGACCGAAGTGGTAAATTGATATTATTTTAACGATGGAAAGGACAAAATGATGACCGAGATGACTGAACTGGAGAAACGATTCTATATGATGAAACTGCATGAAAAGATTAGTTTGGATAATAAATATACGGTTTTGCGCGTACCTGGCGGCTGGATCTACTATAACCATATTGAAACGACGGGAGAGAACATCCAACAGTTAGCATCCACCTCCGTCTTTGTGCCGTTTAATAACGAGTTTAATGTAAATGTCGAGTTCGTAGGTAGAAAAGGAATTCGTAGGTAGAAAATTGCCCTCCTGATAGGTAAAACAGAAGGTGACATTTTTCCAGTTAGTGAGAGGTGATTTATGGCAAAATACACAAAGAAAAAAATGTTTGACCATATCCATCACCTTTTTGTAGTACGGCCCGAAATGAGCGGTTTATTGCGATTGGTTTGTGTACTCAGGGGCCGTGAGCTAAAGGTAATCCTACCCCCGTTTACCAATCCATCAGATCTTGTCATCGTTGATTATTTCATGGAACCGGACTCCCTCCCGTTAAGAACTTTGATTCAGCGGAGCATAAATAAGAATTGGGATACACTAAGCACAATCGACATCAAAATGTGAGCCAGCACGGAAAGGCAGAAAAATGGTAGCATGCACAAAAAGGCAAGTCATCGACCACATCCATCGGCTCCTGGTGATACAACTCAAAAGGACCGGAGAAATGCAATGGAAATGCGTAGTCAGAGATGGTCAAATAAGGCTAATCGCACCCTGCAGTGTACGCTCGACAGATTATGTTATCGTTGATTACATCATGATCCCGGACTCACTACCGTTACGAACCGTGATTCACTATGGCGTGAATGAAAACTGGGATGCCCTAAACGCCGTTGATATCACAATATAGCCTAACCCGACGTAGCCGCAACCAAAGAGGCTATTGAAATCATTATTCCTGTGTCATAAAATTACGACCAATTATTAACACCCCGTAAAGGGGAATATTTGGCTTATGAGTCCGACGCTTTCGATCACCTGATGGTCTCAGGAGGCTTTATGCCACAACCTTTTTGAAGGGACTCCATAGTACAGTTTTCTTTTACTCGCACCTTGAACCCTGTTTGGTTTGGGTAGTGTTGAGTGAGAGAGAACCCTTTACCCCATACGAACGAGGCTCTGGGCTGATTAGTCCCGGATGTGCTCCTATTCTTGTCCTTCAGGCAGAAGCCGGCTAAGCAGCTCCGTCAGATACTCATGCGAGATCTCACCCACAGCACAATATGAGTAATCACCAATTCGGACAGAGACCATATCACATTTGGCAAAGGAGCTCTTCCAATAAGTGTGTTGACCTTTTTTAAATTTGGCCGTTATGCCGAGCGACTCGGGCTTGTCGGTAACCACTACAACGCTCATAACTCCTTTGGGGGTATCAACAACATAGCTGCCTACTACTTGACCACGAAAATGCCTGACGCAGCAGCCCCTCAAAGCCAATCCATGTCCAGGTTCGGGTAAATGTAGTTCAAAACCGAGCTTGTCTTTAAAATACTCGGCAAGTTTCCCTGGCTCTGCTTCAGTGTAGAATTCGTGATCCGGCGAAAGATTGTCTTCGTGGATCCTTACCAACTCTGCCTGTGCAGCCCTGGCAGCAGATGGGGTACCAAAATATAAGCTTAGTGGCACCAGGGCTATCAGTATGGCCGCTGCCGCCGCCAATGCCGGCCATAGCTGCCGGCTTCGACGGCTTTGCCAAGTACGTTGAGCAGGCTGGACGGTCACTGTTGGAGCAGCAGCTTTCTGAAGCCGGCTGCGAATCTTCTTGGCAAGGTTTTGACCGGGTTGTACAGAGCTAAAGGCAGAGCGCAGTCTCGCTGCTACTGCCTGTTTCTCGGCAAGGCGATTTTGACAGTCCCGGCATTGTCTCAAATGCGTAAGGTCGATGTCTTCGCCCTGCATAATATCTTCAAATTGTTCATCAGTAAAATGATTCATATCTTATCCCCTGTCAGTCCCATTTCCTTGGCGTAAGAGGCTAATTTCCCTTTCAATACGGCACGCCCACGACTGGTCCGGCTTTTGACTGTGCCTGTCGCAATACCCATTATCTCGGCCACTTCTTTTTGGCTCAATTGTTCGACATCGATTAAAAACAGCGTCAACCGCTGATCTTCAGGAAGTTCACGCAAAGCTCTTATAACCTGCTCGTCGGAGAAATTCTCTATCAAGTCCTCCGCATTCGACCATATTGTTTCGTTATCGTGGCTCCTTTCAGCAATAATTTCTTCCTCAAGCGGCAGCGTTGGTCCTGCAATTTTCTTTCTTCTAAGTCGATCAATCCAGATGTTACGCAAGATCTTTAATAGCCAGGCCTTGCAATTCGTACCCGGCTGAAACAACTCGAAACGCTCGAAAGCCTTTAAAAATGTGTCCTGCACCAAGTCATCTGCTTCTTGGCGCCGGCCACAGAGGGCAACAGCCGCCCTATATACTGCATCGAGATACGGCAGGGCGATTTCTTCGAATGTCTCAGGATCGTTCTTCAATAGTATCTATCCTGTGTCTTCTAAACGCTTGAAACAGTCAAATCGTTCCCGATAAAGAACAATCGAGTAAAAAAAACTGTCATTAATTGTAGCGGAACGACTCCAACACGTCAAATCTCGGCAACGTCATCAGACTACCTGGGCTTCAAAGTTGAACAGTCGGCAGAACTCCACGAGCTGGCGCTGGTAGTCACCGTAGAAAAACACCTGATGAAAGCCGGGGAAGCTCAGCACTTCCTGGTCGCCGTCAAATCTGACCCTGACAGAAACTACACATCCGCCGGCCGGTGGTACATCAATATTGTCCAGCACGGTGCCAACCGAGATAAGCATCTTCGTCCTCTCGCCGGGCTGGACGTCAACGGCGGAAACGCGCTGGCCCTTTCGCCACAGAGTGCGTACCGTAGCGTCCAGGTTGCCGTGGTGGTGCGTCAAGTCGAAGGGCTCAGGCGGCTTATCGAAACCGTTCAGGCGGGTCGCACAAACACAGTGCGCCCCGATAACGGCCTGGTGGGCGGTATCGGCCACAGGGTCCTGTATAAATCCGGGACGGTCGAAGAGGTGGTTTACAACCAGGAGCGAGGCGGCGGCACCTTCATCACCCTCACAAGCTGCGGGGATGCCCTGGTCATTAAATCGGGACCAGGCTATGCAGGGCCTTTCCACTACCATATTCACGCAGCCGGCAATTGAGATGGCATCGCCCTCTTCACGCTCAAGGATATTTCGAGCGACGAAGTAGCCCTTGGCGCCATTGATGACCTCCTGACGAGTGGCGCCGGTGCGTCGGCGTGCCCGTCGCATATAGTCCTCCGCCAGAGCCAACACTTCGTCGGTAACTTGCATGCTGCGATATTCGTCGAGGTACGTCTGGACCGGCACGTATCGCCACGTAATCCCCAGGTCCTGGGCCCTCGATGCCTCGAATCGCTTTTTACCCTTTAGCACGATGCAGCGGGCGCGGCGTATCTTGGGCCCGGCCTTGAGCATCTTCATGCCGTACGCCACCTGGCTGAAGTCGTCCGTCGAATAAATAACACAGCCGGGTTTATCCGCCAGCTCGATGGTGTTGGTAGTGAACGAGGTGCCGACCGGTGAAAAGACCACGGTCGGGATGCTGCTATCGACCGCTTTGTGCACAGTGGGCCAAGCGTGCTGCTGTCGATCTAATAACAGTACCATTAGACCGTCAACCTCGTCGGCTTTAGCCTCAGCCAGCCAGGCATCGGCCTCAGCGGTGCTATAAATGGGTTCAGGACGCAAATCGAATTTCACGCCAAGCGTACCGGCCGTCTCCACCAATTGCGCGGTGTACTTTTGCCTTGCCGCCCGGCCATCGTAGATTGCGCCGGGCCACCACATTCCGTAATCTTCTTTTCGCCGGACGAAGGCTGCCTTAATTGTTGGGACATATTTTGAGGCCGGCCCGCATGCGCGGATGGGATTCTGTGTTACCATAGGCCCTGGCGAAAATGTATTACAGCCCTGCAGCAAAAAAGAGCCTGCCACTAATCCGGCTGAGCCGCGTATAAATTGCCGCCGACTAAGATTGTGATTACAACTGCACTTTAAGGG
>JBDRTM010000166.1:0-4601 GCA_043824065.1 Planctomycetota bacterium
AGCTGCTCGTGGGTCAGGTTGGCGGTGGTCACATAGATGAAATCCCGCTCCGTGGAGCGGCCCTGCTGCCAATAGACGGAATCGCTGGGGGCGTAGGTGAAGCCCTCCAGCTTGCAGAGCGCCTCGGCCAGCATGGCGGCATTGTAGGTTTTATTGATGACCCAGTTCCCCCACTTGTCCTTTTCCAGGAGCGATGGCGCAAGGTGGCAGTAGCGGAAACCGCCGCCGCCCTTCCAGTTGACGCTTTTCGTTATGCCACCGGGATCTTCGCCGTCGACGACCTTTTGCAGGCGCGGGATGATATGGGTGTGACAATGCTCGCCCAACTCCACCATGATCCAGCGACGCCCCATCTTGTGGGCCACGGCGCCGGTGGTGCCGGAACCGGCGAAAGAATCGAGGACGAGGTCGCCGGGGGCAGTGGAAATCTCAAGAATGCGCCTCATCAGACGTTCTGGTTTGGGAGTAGAGAACACATCGTCGGGATTGAACGCTTTTACCTCAGCCTTTGCGTCCTGATTATCGTCCACCTCATCGCGGAGCCATAGGGTAGTAGGAACTAACCCCTCCTGCACTTGCGTCCTAAATCGTTTGTATCTCGGGACGTTAGTTCCTTTGATGCCAAAGTAAATACGATTGTTCTCAATAAGCTCTTTGAATCGTTCTTTGCTGAATCTCCAACTTGTCCCAGGAGGCGGCATGAGTCTTCTACCCGAGGGAGTTGTGATTTCGTAGATGTCTTTTGGGTTTGGAGTCTTTGCGTGACAAGGACCGGAAGCCCACGGTCCGCGCATATCGTTATCGGGGTTCCTGTATCCCGAATCTTCGCTATCTTCGCGTGGCAGTAGGTTACGTTTCCATATGGATTTGTTCTTGGCGACACATATATGAAGTCATGATTGTCTGATAACCACCGAGCATCATTCGCACGTGTATGCTTCTTTTGCCAGACGACCGTTGCCACAAAATTCCCCCGCCCAAAGACCTCATCGCACAGCACCTTCAGATAATGCGCCTCATTGTCATCTATGGTGATCCAGAGGGAACCATCATCGGACAATAGGCGCCGGATAATTTCCAGTCGGTCCCGCATCAGGCTCAACCAGATGGAATGCTCCAAGCCATCGTCATAGTGGGTGAAAGCGCTGCCGGTATTATAGGGCGGATCGATGAAGACGCACTTGACTCTCCCGGTAAACTCAGCCTCTAAAGCCTTCAGCGCCAGCAGGTTGTCGCCAAAGATCAGCCGGTTGTCGAAGATGTCCTTATCCGTCACCCGGTGCTTGGCGTGATAGGACTTCTCCGGATCTTCCAGCAGAATCCGCGGCTCCAGCCTCGGCCTATTCTCCTTCCCAATCCACGTCAGTTCAAGTTTCTGTTTTTTTATCGAAGTCATTTTTCGTTAATTCTCATGGTTTTTAAGTGTTTGGGGCTATTGCAGCGGCAGATTTTTGCTGTGCATCCTGTTGGGCTAAGCGTTGTAAGACTTGATCTGCAAGTGGTTGCGAGTCTGTGAGGTTTCTGAAAATCGATAGATACCCTTTCGATGCTTGTAAAGGTTGTGATTGTGCATAGATCAATTCAGAAATCTCGTTGATCTTTTGGGATAACAAGGTTTGGTCAGCGGTAGAAATTACCAATTCTGGCCGCCTCAATACTTCGGCAGATCGGTGTGCTACAAATGCCATCGTGAAATAGCGCCCATGCCTAAAGAACATTCGCCTGAAATAACTTGTTTCGGAGCGCTCCGTAGATGCCAGAATCTGATCGATAAAGCGATAGATACGCACCATTCGGCACATCCGCAACCCGGAAAGGCTTGGAGCAAATAGCTGGGTGTAATGTGGGCCTTCTTGTTCCCATAATCTGCCTATCTCCTTCTTTGCGGTGACCACAAAATCAATAGCACTAAGGGATCTCGGATTCCCAGGAATCTGAATGCCGGCATGCAGAGGAAATGCTAAACAAGCCATTGCGAGGGCAGCCTCTTCGAGTGTGAATGCATCATCGCGCCGTGCGCGCGCTTCAGCCGATGGACGATAGTGATACGTAATCCCGACCATGGCCAGTTCTTGCCTCAATCGTTCCTGTTTTGGATCTAGTGCCGCGAAATCCACCCCTCGGACAACATTCTGATGATTCCGCGCCCGTGTAATCCTTAATCCAATGTCGTCCGTGCCAGAGCCAATTTCGATGACCGTAATAAGCAGCTTGGCATCCGCAGAGATTTCTCCGGTCATCATTGCGGAGGCAATGGCGCCAGCTGTCTGGGCGCCATTCACAATCGAAAAATTGGTTAGGCCGAAAGCGCAACGACTTTGATTTCCCGCTGCCCGGGTTATGGTTTCCGCAACCGCTGTAATGCCGTTGTTGAGATAGAAAAAGTCACGGGGCTGCGATCTGACTGCGTTTTCGATTGCCCTGTTTACACCAATGGAACCGAGATAGTGTCGAATATTCCGTTCAAAAAGCGCCTTGCCATGCTTCTCTACGAGCTGTGCCAAGGATGTGGCGCTGATCTGCCCGTATATTGTCTTACGCGGCATTGTGATGGATGCCCAATTGTCAAGCATGATATGATCATTGACACATGCTGGCGTCTGCTCAGCAACAAGCCAAGTGTAAACAACATCAAGTCCCGCCGGGCGCCAGTCCATTAGTGGGCTAAGGCGATTCATTTCAACTCTAAATGCATCGAGATCGTTTTTAGCATGAATTCCGAAATTGTCGCCAAGGAACGACAAAACAAGTTCGATTTTAATCCCTGCAGTATCAAGGGCCTCCTCGATTTCGTCAAGCCGGTTGCGAAAGGCATCGTTGAATTCATCAAAACGCCTATCCTGAAGTGCTTTGATGCCGTTGATCGTTTTAAGGACTTCGTCCTGTGAAGGCGCAGCACCCGTGCGTTTGAACTTCGATTGGACAAAAACGAGCCGATTGCCGACTCGATCATAGAAAAGAGCGTCGATTCCACCGTCGTTGCTGCTGTCTGTGATCGCGCCGACTGCGGTTGTGTCGTCAATACCACATACACCAACGAGAGTGTAGGCCGCCATTGACCGGGAAAGTCGATCTGTATCATGCTGATCTTCCGGCCAATTAATACGGTCTTGCTTCTCAATTTTAGGCACGCTGAGGAAAAACCGTCTTCGTAAGGCTGCTTCAATGTGGGTGATCTTTTCTTCACGCATCGGCATTGGTTTAGCTCAACCTCCAACGAATAAGGAACGTCCGTTGTAATGATGTTTTTTGTTGAAGTTTTCCCTCTATTTGAGCAATCAGTTTCTCCCTCTGCCGATCTACATCGTCCTGGGCGTCAAACAACGACCGCCGCTTCTGGTTGCGCTGGGCCTCTAAGGCCTTGATCTGTTTTTGCCCGTCAAGTTTCTCCTCCAGCGTAAGCGCGGCGGTGGAGGCACGGCGCGCCTCCTTGATCTGTCGGTCCAGCTCTTTTATTTCACGTTCCAGACCCACTTTCAGATCATCGGCCCAGCCATCGAGCTTTTCCACTTCGGCCTCGAAAAAGCGGGCATTGCGCTCGGAAATCTCTTTTTGAATATTGAACTGACGCTGTCGGGTAAAGTCAGTTAAAATTTCGATATGGGATGGCTCTGATACATAACCTGTAACTTGACCAGGTATGCTGAGGAGGCGAACGGCAGTTTCTTCATCCAGCATACGACCTTGGTCGGTCATGGCTGTCACGATAAGGTGATCTTCTGCTTGATCGAGAGATTCGATAGTAAAAATCGACGCTGTCAACCAACCGGCCTGGCCAATAAATGATTCCAATACGGAGACCTTACCGTCATGTGTAGCATAGTCGAAGGCAATTTCGGCGGGTTTTAAATCCCGGCTTTTTGCCCGGTCCAGCAGCGCCTCGGCAAGGGGGTGGTTACGACGATAGAGATGGGCTTCTCCGGAGCGTCGTGGTAATTCATAGAGACCCAACGGTATTTGATCTGCCTTCCCAGGAAAGGGCGGGGTTTTCAGTCTAAAGGCCCCATCGGCCAGAAACTCGGCATGGCCGTTCAGCTCATGCCGGGTGAGCTGCATGAGCAGACGCTCGAAACGATTAAGGCAAGCCTTGGATGCCTCGTCGCGGATTCTGAGTTTTTCTCTTACCTCATCATCAAAGTTTTCCAGCAACTCCTGGCGCGTGTGGGTCATAGCCTCGTTGATTTCCATGCCGAGTTCGAGCTGAAGCTGGTCGAAAGCGCTTTGAATATCCTCGGGTTTGCGGCAGCGCTGATAGATGGAAGCAATGCGCTTTTCGAAATCCACGCCGGACTCTATGGCGCCGAGTACCTCATCACTGGCGCCGAACACCCCCTCGAAGAGCTTGAATTTTTCGGACAGAAGCTGAAATACCCGCTGATCGGCGGCGTTTTTACGATTGAGGAAGTTGACCACTACCACATCGTGTTGCTGGCCGTAACGGTGGCAGCGTCCGATGCGTTGCTCGACGCGTTGAGGGTTCCAGGGCAGGTCGTAGTTCACGACGAGGGAGCTGAACTGGAGGTTGATGCCTTCGGCGCCGGCTTCGGTGGCGATCATGATGCGGCCCTGCTCGCGGAAATAATCAACCAGCGCTGAACGCA
>JBDRTM010000167.1:0-10004 GCA_043824065.1 Planctomycetota bacterium
CTTTTACAGATTCAGTGCGACTTTTTCGTTTAAGGTTGTCGATGCTCGTATCGATGCTCGCTCTGGAAACTCGAAGCTCGGGCGTCCAGCCTCCAGTTTCTGCCGTAAGGCATCCTGCGGAGATACCAGCTTCGACAACGACAAACAAGATTCTACATACCTGGACGCCGAAATAGTGTAGAATAAAGAAAGCAGAAACCAAGGACATCAAAAATAAATCCAGGAGCTAAACCTGATGGAACAACACATAAAGACTCGACTGGCAGTATTACTCGCAATTGTCTTGTTGATTTGCCTCGGCCCTACCTTCTTGCTTTCGCAATCCGCAGAATGCCTTTCGGCAGAAAGCAGGGTGGCTCAGGCTGGTGATCCACAACAGATTGTCAGCTTCACCAGCTTCAATGAATGGCATGAGGGGACCCAGATCAAGGCCGCTGTTACTAAGCAGAACCCGGATTTCAAATACCGCGGCCGGTTCGTCAACTCCGGAGCCGCCCGGCCCACACGATACATGATTGTCGTTACCGGCGGGGAGCTGCTGTCAGGCGTCTATGCGGATGGGCACACCTACTTCATCACCCGGACCCTCCGCCCGTTAGGCCTGCAATGTGTCGGCTCGATGAGTGTCGATGACAAGCAGGCCGATATCAAAGAGGCGCTTCGCTATGCCAAGGACAAAGCGGCTCTGGTAATTGTCACGGGAGGTCTCGGTCCAACTGAAAATGACATCACCCGTGAGGTGCTCTCCGATTTCACGGGTATTGCGCTAAAAGAGCACCCAGAGGTGCTGCGGAATATGGCCCGGCGTTTCCACGTGTCACCTGCTCAGGTTCGCCCTAACTTGCGCCGGCAAACACAGGTGCCGACGCGCGGCACCTATTTCAAAAATCCCAACGGCACGGCCGTCGGCCTCGTTTTCGAATTGGCCAACGCCGTGATTGTAGCGCTGCCGGGGCCTCCGCGCGAATTGCGGGCCATGGTCCAAAATGAGCTTGTGCCGTATCTAAGCCGGCGATTCGGCACACGACTGCCCGGATGCTCACTGACACTGCGGTTTGTGGGCCTTGGCCAGTCCCAGATTGACCAGACGCTTAGAGACCACGTGCCGTTAGCATCCGACATCACGGTTTCCTCACAGTTCCAGGGCAGACGGGTGGATTTCACCTTTTCGCTGCCCGACGACACACAGCAGGATCGAGCGCAGCTCCAAGAGCTAAAGCATAAGATTGCGGAGCACTTGGGCGAATATATCTATGCGGAGGGCGAAATCTCCTTGGAGGAGCACGTTTTGAAGCTGCTCGAATCGCGCGGCGCGACGCTGGTACTGGTGGAAGTTAGCAGCGGCGGGAGTCTGGCTGCGGCACTAAGCAACGCAGACAGTGCCCACCGGGTATTGGTCGGGGCCTATGTTGCTCCCACCATGGACAAGCTGCGTCGCATGCTCGGTGTGCAAAATGATTACTGGACTGAAAGCACATCGCGCGTCCAACGTATAGAACAACTGGCCACAGCAGCAGCCGATGCGGCAATGAGCCAATGGGCGGTTGCAGTCGGCGAGGCCTGGCGAGATGAATCCCGCCTGTCGAAGACGGGACGGGATGAAAGCGGCGCCGGCTACGTGGATGTCGTTTTTAAGCTGCCGAGCGGCCGCTTGGAAAACCAGCAAGTTCGATTTCGCAGCGCCGGCGAATTAGCCGGCTCCAGGCTAAGCACGCAGCTGCTCGACCAATTGCGACGGAGACTAAAGTGAGGTGCGACTAATTCACCCCTGTTCTTGCTTTCGCATGCTGCCACGACTTGCGTTGTAAGACGCAGAGGCACGCAAGGAAGCACGGAGGTGCTTCTGGGAATATCCCTGCTGAGAATTCCGTCCTTGTTGACGTGGCACGGGCTTGCCTGCTGCGACAAGCGTAGCACGGCTTGCAGCCCCGCCGAAAGGGGGCCTCCGAAAGGAGTCCATTGGACTGTGAAGTGAAAACACGGCCAAGATGGCCGTGCCACCAATGTAACTACAGGCGCCACGGGCTGCGCATAGACCGTGAGAGCATTCGGTTGGCCTGTTCGCTATTGACAAAACGTTCCTTTTTAGGGTCCCAGAGCAGTCTGCGCTTAAGTGTCATGGCGATATTGCCAAGGTGGCATATAGTAACGGAGCGGTGGCCGATTTCAACCGGTGCAGCCGTTTCCCGATGCACCTTAATACAATCGATGAAATTGCGATGATGATCGTCGCTCTTATAAAGGTGGGTCTCATTCGGCCCAATCACAGAAGTTGTCAGCGATTTTGGATAGCATGTTAGTTCGTCATTTTGTATCTGAATCCAACCGTCAGTACCCTCAAAACGCAAAGGGCCGCCCTCCTCAGTTCTGCAAACCAGCTCGACATCATTAGCATACCGGGCCCGGAAATGGACCTTAGTGGCCGTAGTGAACAGGCCATCTCTGGGAAACTCACCTCCTAAATCTTCCACTTCGATCGGCCCGGTATGGTCCGTTCCATTGGCCCATTGGACAATGTCGATTGCATGCGCCCCTAAGTTTGTCGTCTGGCCCCCGGAATAATCAAGGCCGAAACGGAAAGTATAAAGGCAGCGGTCCTTATGGTAGGGAGCCCAAGGCGCTGGGCCCAACCACATATCGTAATCCAGCCAATCAGGTACAGGCATAGGCTGCCAGTCTTTAGGAGGGGCCTCCTTATTGTTCAGCCCTATGGCAGTGGTTACCCTTTTGAGCTGGCCAATTCGCCCATTGCGTACCAGCTCACAGATGAACCGGAATCGTTGACTTGACCGCCGCTGGGTTCCCGTTTGGAAAATAACACCACAGCGCCGAACGGCATCGACCATAGCCCGACCTTCAGCAACCGTTAGACTCATGGGCTTTTCACAGTAGATATGCTTGCCGGCCGCGGCAGCCATTAGGACCGGGACCGCATGCCAGTGGTCGGGAGTGGTTATGCAAACAGCATCAATATCATCTCGCGCAAGTAAGTCACGAAAATCATTGTATGCCTCGCAGCTTCGCCGCAAGGCGTCCCTTTCGGGACTGCGCCCACCGGATTGGAGCTTTCGAGCATAATGGTCTTCGACTATTTTTCGGGCGGGTTCCCGTCCAAACCATGGGCCCTGCCACCCTTTCTTATACCAGTGGCCGTACTCATTGCTGGCTTTTACGACATCGCAGACGGCGACAACTTGTACATCAGGCTGACTTAGGAACGCCCTCATATTATTCGTACCCATACCGCCCACTCCGATGAAGCCCATGGTAATCCGGCTGCTTGGCTCAACATTACCGGCCCGCGCAGCGTCCCTTTCGGGACTGCCTAAAGCCGAGGAAGGAACAACATAAGGGAAACTCATCGTCCCCACTGCAGCGGTAATCACTTCTTTCAAGAACTTACGACGGTTAGTCTTCATATCCATTTTTAGACGTATAACCTCCAGACATTTAGTTTTTCAACATAATAATTCCGACCTACGGCCTAAACGCATCAACGCATGGTCTGACATCTATTTCCCGAATTCCGGACAGTCCACAGGATGCCTTCCGGCATTGACCGGCAACATACCAAACCTCTTATGAGTCCCAAAACTTTATTGTACTCCCTATACAACTGGAAGTCAAAGGGTTCTGCAAAATCGAGGTTAGGCATACTTTGTAAAGAAAAAATTGTTTTTTAATTTTTTCTTTTCAAACAGTACGTTGTTGTGTAATAGACAGTTAGCTGATTATTCAAGAAAATCGAAAACCTGATTTTCTTAAATAGTTCTTGTTGCGGAAACAGTATTTGTCATTCCCGCGGAAGCGGGAATCCAGCTTTTTTCGCCCTGGACCCCTGCTTTCGCAGGGGTGACATCGCTGGTTTTTTATTTTCCGCAACACGAACTAAATAGACGTTTCTTCTCGTTGGCGGGGGTGCCGATTGATTACGACATCCAATTGAACTAAAGTGAGCTAAAGTGCCTAAAGTGAACTAAAGTGAGCAAAAGTTGCCCAGTTGTAGAAGTCCATCGATGCGGCGCCGGATGACGCACTTGTTTGTCGGTGTCGAAGCTGGTATCTCCGCAGGATGCCTTACGGCAGGAACTGGAAGCTCGACGTTGGATGCTCGAAGAAAAGCGACCCAGCAACGCTGGGTTCCAATTGAAACCCGCCGTTGGCGGGTCAAGCTTCTATGACGAGCATCGACAACCTTAAACGAAAATTGCACTTTAGGCACTTCTATCGAAGTGATGGTATTTCTGTATTGAATTTCCGAGACAGACTTGGTATTCTATCGGAAATCAGGCTCAGTGACGTAGCTGAGCTGATTTGCTTTCCCGTAAGGGATACTGCGTACAAATATTATGAAAGGTTACCTATTATGAATAAAAGCATTCGTTACGCCCTGGTTTTCTTAGTCTTATGGATCACCTGTGTATCGGTTTGGGCCGATGAAAACGCTAATCCTTATTTTGGACACTGGGCGTTGACAATTCCCGGCGGAGGTGCTGGCTGGTTGGGTGTCGCGCAGGAGGATGGATATTTGGACGCAAGCATCCTGTGGGGCGGAGGAAGTGTGGTCCCCGTGGATAGTGTCTATATGGACGAGGACATCCTGAACATCACCCGTATTCGTAAGGTTGAACGCAAAGACGCCAGGGGCGAAGTTATCCGAACGCATACGTTTTCGGAAATGATTATTGCGAAGGTCTCAGGAGACACCCTGCAATTAACGCAAATCCGGCCTCGCTCAAATGGAAAGGGTGTTGACCGGAGTGAATTCACCGGCAAACGAATTCCTCCACTGCCTCCCAAGCCGGACCTCTCCAAAGTTAAATACGGCAAACCGATTGTACTGTTCAATGGAACCAATCTGGACGGGTGGAAGCTGACCAATCCGAGGCAAACTAATGGTTGGTCGGTGGAAGATGGGATTCTTGTCAATAGGCCGGTTCGGCAGTCCCGAAAGGGACGCCTTTCGGCGAAGGGAAAACGTCGTATTTCCTATGGCAATCTTCGCACCGTAGCCGAGTTCGAGGATTTCAACCTGAAATTAGAAGTGAACGTCCCCGATAGGGGTAACAGCGGTATTTATTTGCGAGGTATTTACGAGGTTCAGGTCAGCAATTCGTACGGCAGAGACCTCGATTCACATAACATGGGAGCGATCTACAGTCGAATTTCGCCCATTGTCAGTGCTGAGAAGCCGGGCGGGCAGTGGCAGACCATGAATATCACGCTCGTGGACCGCCATGTAACAGTAGAACTGAACGGCAAGATGATTATTGACAATGAGCCGCTTCTGGGCTGTACCGGCGGCGCGCTGTGGTCGGATCAATTCAGGCCTGGCCCCATCTATCTGCAAGGTGACCACACAGCCATCAGTTATCGAAATATCGTTCTCACACCGATTATCAAACATTAGGCTGTTACAAATGAAATTGTGCGCAAAATGGTTACGCTGTTACAAATGAAATTGTGCGCAAAATGGTTACAAAATAGTGATGTGAGCATAAATATACCATTCTTTTATAGTGTTGGAATATTATGTTCAAGAACTTTGTTGGTGCCGCTTCAGTTTGTTATTGGAGGGACACCCCGGAGACAATATTAACTTTGATAGCATATAGATGATTCGAAGTTGATAAACCGAGGGGCGCTTCAAACGACATGCCAAATCGGTTTTTATTTGGCGTGGCGTTTGATCGACCCGGCAGCAGAGGCAAAGCTTTTTGTTTTTAGCTCAAGCAATCTCCCTCCCTCGAAAGAGGGTGGGCAGGGAGATTGCGGTCGTGCGATTTAGATGGATGCTTAACAACAGAAGGTGGTTTCGGTAAGGCGTCAGCCTTTTAGTCGCCTGTTTGGTTCCGGCTCGCCCGGGTTAGGGCTTACAGACGCGACGACCGCAAAAAAGAGAGCCAGCAGAATATGAACAGACTTGGCGTTGGGATTATTGGCTGTGGCTCGGTGGCAGAGGAGTATGTAAAGGCCTTTCAGAAAGACAAACGCTCCCAAGTGCGTGTCCTGGTTAGCCGGGACCGTGCAAACGCAGAACGGTACCGAGACCGCTACCACTTAAAATGCACTATCGAAACCGACGCTTCTAAAATGCTTCAACAAGACGAGGTGGACATCGTTGTGGTATGCACGCCGCATAATGTACACACGAAATACGTCGTTGCTGCTGCAGAAGCTCACAAGCATATTATCATCGAAAAACCAGCAGCATTGACTCCGAAAGACTTATCCAAACAACTCGAAGCAGTCAGAAAAAACAAAGTCAAAACAATAGTAAGTTTCGTACTGCATTGGAATCCCTTATTAATGACCATTGACCGCCTGATCGAGCAAGGTGTATTCGGAGACATCTTTATGGTCGAGGTCGATTATATGCACCGGATATGGATGACTCCCGAAGAGAAATGGTATGCTAACCGGGAACAAAGCGGAACGGCAATCTTAACCGGAGGCTGCCATGCGATAGATGCGCTGCGTTGGTTCGCCCGGAGCGAGGTCGAGCAAGTTTGCGCTTATCAGGCGAAAACCGAAAACCCCATAGAATATCCGGGTACAATTTCAGTCAACGTTAAATTTAAAGACGGCAAGATTGGGCGCAGTACAACGACCTTCGATGCACAAATGCCTTATAGGTTCAACATCGGGGTATATGGGACCGAGGGCACGCTCCGCAACAATGAACTTTTTGCCCCCAAGCTTTTTCCCGGACAGAACAATTTTCTGAAAATTCCCTGCATCCTGCCGGACAGTGCCGACGTTACCCATCATCCTTTTGAGGGTGAAGTTTCACATTTTCTTGATTGCATAATTGACGACATACGACCGTTCCCTGACCTAGACGATGCGGCCCATACTCAGGCAGTGTGCTTTGCGGCGGACCTTTCGGCGCAGTCAGGCAAGCCGGTGATAGTTAGTGAAATCGTAGATGAATCCCGCGCGTCGTCCGCAGGATGCCTTGTGGCAAAGACGGGACGGGATAAATCGTGAAATGTGTTGTCCGTATAGAAGCACTAAGCTACTATTATAAAGTTTTTAGACAATCGTTTCCCTGTCATTCCCGCGAAAGCGGGAATCCAGGAATGAAACGGCCTGAAGTGAAGCCTCAATCAAAGTTATTGTCGAAAAACTTATTCAAGGTACCTTAGATCTACATTTTGGAGAAACGACCATGACTAAAGAAAGCAGCCGCAGGCAATTTCTAAAAACCAGTACCACAGTTGGCCTTGGTGCCGCCCTTGGTGGCATGCGGCTGACTGCTTCTGCTTCACCCCGCCCCTCGGAGGGGCTGGGTTCACAGCCACAATCGGGCGCAACCAATCCCGCACCAATTGCACTTTCGGAAATGCAGGGCATGCGCCGGTCGAATCAACCCAACCGCTTAAATCAATTGGTGCGGGATAACCTGCCCCCTATTGAGAAGGTTCGCATCGGGATAATTGGTATGGGCGGACGCGGGAACAGCCTTATGGGCAACTTACTGAATATGGGTGATGCAATTGAAATCAGGGCGGTGTGCGATATTTATCCCGGACGAGCCAAAGCCGCCCAGGAGCGCGTCGTCAAGGCCGGCTTCTCGAGACCTGAAGCCTATTCAGGTGATGAGTATGTTTGGAAGAAGCTCGTCCACCGCGAGGACATAGACGCCGTCATAATCACCACCTATTGGGAATGGCATACGCCAATGGCCGTCCATGCTATGAAGGCAGGAAAGTATGCCGGGGTCGAGGTCCCTGCGGCCTATACCCTCGAAGAATGCTGGGAATTGGTAAATACATCTGAGCAGACGGGTATCCCCTGCATGATGCTGGAAAACTGGAGTTTCCGGAGCGACAACCTGGCCGTGCTGAACATGATTCGTAAGGGTTTATTTGGCGAAATCGTGCATTGTCACTGCGCCCACTCCCACGATTGTATTGACCACTGGTTCTTCGACAACCAGACCGGCATGGATCGCTGGCCGGCCAAATATCTCGTAAAACACAACCGCGACCAATACCCCACTCACCAGTTGGGCCCCGTGATTAGCTGGATGGATATCAACTGCGGTGATTGCTTTGACTATGTTACCTCTACCTCGACGGACGCGGTCGGCATCAATGAGCATTTCGCCGGAAAATTCGGACCGGACCATCCGAACGCTAAGCGCAAATTCGCACAGGGTGACATCGTAACAACGGTCGTTCGAACCAGGAAAGGTAAATCCATAGTCATCAATTACGATATGCAGCTGCCCAGGCCATACGATAATCGCTGGCTTATTCAGGGCACTCGCGGCCTCTACAACGAACAAAGAAATGCTGTTTACGTTGAGGGCCAGAGCCCGAAATATCACGAGTGGGAACCTTTTGAACCTTATCATGAGAAATATCGACACGCCTGGACCAAGGAGCCCACTCTCGGTGGTCATGGCGGTACTGACATACGCGAGCTGAAGCTCTTTGTCCAGGCCGTCAAGAATAGAACGCAAACGCCTATCGATGTCTATGATTCTGTAATTATGTGCGTGCACGGTCCGCTTTCCGAGCTCTCGATTGCCAAGGGCAGTGTTCCGGTCAAGGTCCCCGACTTTACTCGAGGAAAGTGGAGGACCAGAAAGCCCCGCTTTGCCCTCGATACGAGGAAGCAGAAATGATTACAATCTCAGGCACACTCTCAAAAGCGTGGATGGCCGGAGCTTTGGGCGTAAGCTTTGACCGCGATTACTACTTTGACCCGGATAAACGCTATGCCGTTGATTCTCTGTGCAATGAATATGCGTCGGAACACTTCGGCGGTATGCGACTTTTCTATTCGGAGTCCAATCTGGGGCAGCTCGATTATTGGAAAAAAGACCAGATTCAGATTGGCGGTATCCAGCCGAATATGATTCTGGGGATGTTGCTGGGTGCTGACTTCATCCCTCAGGATGATAAAGACGCCGACATCACGCCCGGTTGTCTTACGAAAAAAGAACCTTGCGATTTGCCTCGGCCTGAGAATCTGCTTGATCACCCGCTAATCAATCTTTTCGACGAGCAGATTCGCCGAGTGCAGAGTGATTCCCAAAAGCAGCTACGTCCTATACCGCCCTTTTTCTGGGACACATCCGGCCGGGCCGCAATACACGGAACTATGACCTCTGCCCAGAAGCTGATGGGTGAGACTATCTTCGTAGATATGATGACTAAACCACAGCCCTGCCTGGAAATCATGCACTGGATCGCTGAGGCCTTCATTGTCCTGTGTCGGCACTTTTCGGAAATGGCCCGTTTACCCATAACCGAGGTACACGTAGGCGAGTGCGCATCCTGCATGGTCAGCCCGGAAATGATTGAACAATTTGTAGTGCCGGTAACTTCAAAGATTTCTCAGGAGCTCGGCCCTGTTCGTTTACATTCTTGCGGCCCCAGTACTAATCATCTGGAGGCATTTTCCAAAATCACAAATCTCCATTCTCTCGACCTCGGCGGCGATACATCTATCACAAAGGCCAGGGAAGTATTTGGAAGAGAAATGCTGATAAGCGTCTCCCCATTGCCGAATGATATGTCCGCAGAAAGCACTGAGTCCATATTGCACTGGGCCGAACACATTCTCGAAGAAAACGACGGTGGCAATCTCGAATATATTTATCACCTCGAACACGGTTACAATGTCAATACTATTTACGCTTTAACCGACTTTGTTATGAAGGGATAGAAAATGGCTGAAAAGAAATTCTGGTTTATATGCACTGCGATATTGACGGCGTTGCTTCTCCCGCAAGGGATACTGCGTATTACTGCTTGCACAGGCGCAGAAGCAAGACTTGAGTTTCCGGGCCCTGCACCGGGTGATGCTCAAGGCAGGGTGTACAAAGATGAGCTTATTTTACAGAACAGGCTGCTCTCGTGTGCCTGGAGTGTCTCCGAAGGACGACTCAAACCCCGATACGTCAGAAATAAGCTTGCCCCAAATACAATACGAATGCAAGATGCCCAATGCTTTCAAATCATTTTGGAAGGTGGGCAGGTTATAAAAGC
>JBDRTM010000168.1:0-36084 GCA_043824065.1 Planctomycetota bacterium
TCGAGCTGACAATCGAGCAAGCCATAGTAAGGGCTCTTGCCAACAGCCCGGAAATCAGGATAGTGAGTTTCGACCCATCGATCGCCAAGCAAGACATAACAAAAGAGGCTGCCGAGTTCGACGTAACCGCCTTCGGGCGTATGAATTTCGAACAAGACGATAATCCTATTAATAGCATTTTTCAGTCCGGTCAATCAGATGTTCGTTTGTTGGAGTCAGGAATCAAGCAGAAAGGCATCACCGGTTCAGAATGGTCTTTAAGTTATGCCTTAACCCGCAGTTGGGACGATTTGTTTGGAAGGGAGCTTGCCACACGGTATGAGCCAATACTCGCTTTTCAAATAAAACAGCCGCTGTTGCGTGACGCATGGCAGCCGCTTAACCTTGCAGGCGTGAACATAGCCAGGCTCAATCATGAGATTTCCGTTCTTGGTTTTCGTCAAAAAGCTGAGGATATTTCAACAGAGGTTATATCAGCATATTGGCAGCTCCTGCAGGCTCGCCGTGACTTTGAGATTCTACAGAAACTATTGCAAAGAACACTCGAGACATTGAAAAAAGTGTTAGGCCGAAAAGAAATTGACGCTACTGACGTGCAGATCAAGCAAATGGAGACTTCTGCAAAAGCTCGTGAGGCTGTACTGCTCCGAGCCAGTAAAAGAGTTATTGACACACAGGATACTCTGTTGAGATTGATGGCCGATCCGCAGATGAGTATGCTCGATGAGCTGGAAATTGTACCCGATACTATACCTTCGATGATGGTAGAGGAGTTTGAGCAAGCAGAAATTCTGGGACTGGCCATGAAGAAAAATCCAATAATGCAGCAAGCCCGAGTTGCGATTACTATCGCAGATATTAACATCCGTGTTGCAGAAAACCAGGAGATGCCACGACTGGATTTGATTGCTTCAAGCAGAATGCAGGGTTTAGACAGGAGCCAAGGCCAGGCACAGGACAGCTTCAATAGTGGCGACTATGCGAGTTATGCAGTTGGTTTGTCTCTTGAATATCCGCTTGGCAATCGTCAACGAGAAGCTGAATTAATTCGCAGAAGACTTGAACGCAGAAAAGCTATCTCTACTTTGCAGAACCTTGCTGACCAGGTGGCAATTCAGGCTAAGGAGAGGATTAGATTGGTCGAAACAAACCTTGCAGAAATAGAAATTCAGGAAGATGCAGCCCAAGCAGCAAGAATTCACTTGCAAGCCGTAGAGGATTCCGAACCGATTCGGGAGAGACTGACACCTGAGTTTCTTTTAGTCAAACTTCAGGCACAGGGGTCTTTAGCAGATGCCCAAATGGCGGAAATAAAAGCCATTGCTGACTTCAATATTTCCTTAGCCCAACTGGCTCAAACCACGGGGACCGTGCTGGAGCTACGACAAGTCAGCACCGCCCTACCGTTTGTTTCTGAACGCTAAACTCGATACTGGATGCTTGATACTCGATGCTCGACGAGAATCGAGAATCTACCCAATAGAACATTGACGATTGACTATTGACAATTGACTATTGAAAAAGGAGCTAACATCTAAAATCAAATAGTAAATAGTCAATAGAAAATAGTCAATCTAAGTTGCTATTCCGGTCCCGTAAAACTAAGCTGTTCTTCGAGCCAGTGGTCAGTCCTCATAACTGATTTACGCTGACGCAGTGCCAGCTTTTCTGAGCGAAGCTGGGTTAAACGAAATACGGCTCTGGTAGTAGTTGAAGAGATGTCATCAGTAGTATGGGCATGCCGCTTTTTCAAATAAGCAACGAGACTTCTGGCATATCGAGACACAAACTCATCTTCCAAACAAACTATTGCCTGCGCGCTTCCAGGGTCGCCCTGGCGCGCACACCGCCCGAAGAGCTGTCGGTCTATGCGAGCAGATTCGTTCTGTTCACTGGCGATAACATGAAGCCCTCCCAATTTTACTACTCCCCGGCCAAGTTTAATATCAGTGCCGCGGCCCGCCATGTTGGTCGCCACCGTGATCCTTCCGGTCTGACCGGCACCTGCAACGATTTGGGCCTCCTCACGGTGACGGACAGCATTAAGTACCTGATGATCCAGGTGTTCCGCTTGAAGCAATTGGCTGATGTATTCGCTGGCTCGGACACTTCGCGTGCCCACAAGAACCGGCCTTCCAGTCTCATGAACACGGTGAATCTCTAATAGGATTCTCTTCCACTTAGTAGGTCCCGCGGGTAAGACTATGTCCGGCAGGTTTTCCCTTATGCATGGACGGTTCGTCGGGATTACTACTACAGGCAGGTGATAAATTTGCCAAAATTCGGCACCGGCTTCACTTGCTGTCCCGGTCATACCGGACAATTTACGGTACATCCGGAAGAACCGCTGAAAACTGATACGAGCATGCGTATCTTTTGGAGGAGTGATTTCAAGCTTCTCCTTAGCCTCAACAGCTTGGTGCAAGCCGTCGCGCCAGCTTCGGTCCGGCATGAGCCTGCCGGTGAAATCATCGACGATAACAATTTTGCCGTCATCAATAACATACTGTTTATCCAATGAATACAGCTCTTTAGCAACCAACGCTTTGGTCGCAATCTCCTCACGACGGCGGGCGCCTTGCCAGACATTACCATTTGAAATTTGAGATTTGAAATTTGAAATTTGAGATTTTAAAAAAGTCTCGGCCAAGTCCGCTAATCGATCTTTACCCTCGTTGGTCAGTTCGACTTCTCGATAGCGAGGATTAACGCGATAGTCTGTATCCGGATTCAAATTGTTCACGATATCTGCCGCCTGGCGAAAGGCCTCGACCTGTTCCGGGTTCGGAGCCGGCCCGGAGATAATCAGCGGTGTAATTGCCTCGTCAACAAGAACAGAGTCCGCTTCATCCACAATGGCGAAATTGAGGCCGCGCTGTACTAACCGATCTATTATTGACTGACCGGCTCGGGCTATTTTAGTTAGAAGCGCCGAGCTCAATCCTCTCAAACGACCCAGAACGAGCCGGTCGCGGAGAAAATCGGCGGTAACCTCTTTGTTCGTGCAATAAGTTATATCTGCCGAATACGCTGCTCGCCGGTCAGCGGCAGACATAGCCTGTTCGATATGTGCGACACTTAGACCGCAAAAGCGGTAAATACGACCCATCCAGTTGGCGTCGCGTTCGGCTAAGTAATCATTAACTGTAATGATATGGCAGCCCTGGCCACGCCAGCCGGCAACTGTCGCAGGCATGGTGGCGGTTAGGGTCTTACCCTCACCAGTAGCCATTTCTAAAATACAGCCGCTTTCAAGAGCGAAAGCACCTGCAATCTGGACAGGAAAAGGGCTCTCACCTATCTGCCGAGCTGCCACCTCCCGGACCAATGCAAAGGCCTGCTCAAGGTCCGAATGATTGTCGCGGCGGCGGCGAAAAATCTCACGAAGCTCACCAGCAGCCTCACGGAGCTTTGCATCGGTCATTTGGGAAAAATGTTTCTCCTGTACAAGCACTTTTTCTGCCCGGCGCAAAAACTTTTGCCTTCGCGGCAGAGACCGGCCTACCAAACCCATGCCCACATCCCATGCAGCATCGAGTCCTTTGGGCAGAGGTTTATCCGATATCCGATGCTCGAGCATCTGCCATATTGCACTTGGAGGTGTTTCCATTTTTAAAGTACCTTTTTCGTTTAAGGTTGTCGATGCTCGTATCGATGCTCATCTTGGAAACTCGAAGCTCGTATTATATTTTTGAAAAGTCCTGGTCCAAAGCCGGATTCTCCGCAGGACGCCCAACAGCGGTGAATTTTATCCAGTATCCGGTTTCCAGCATCCAGCTTCGATACCAGCTTCGACAACGCCAAACCAGCTTCTACACCTCCGTTTTTTCTGCAATCCCATTTAAATATGGAACCTCCGCTGGAAAAGCTGCCTTACAGAAAGCCACCACTGAACTGCAAGCGGCTTGGAATTCATTTGGATTCTGGCTACAACGCGCTGTCCGGTGAGCAAACGAATTGAAGAGTCCGCACTTGGTTTGATACGTATCTCAAAAAACATCTCAGCGGCCTTTGTGCCTTGGGCGTCCTGTGAAACTGTTGGTACAGACCCACCAACTGCGTAGCCCAAAGCCTCTGATGGTAACAGCTCCTGTCCAGCCGGAAAAATTTGCTCAATCTCGCCGGTAAGCAACAACTTCGGTTGTCCTTTAACTCGAATCTCGACCTGCTTAAGAGCCTGCTCTATTAACATTGCAGCAACTCTCTGACCAGCGGTGGCCCGAATCATAACATCATCCAGATTCGCCACGAAGCCAATACTTTGACCACGTTTCAAATACATTCCGCGGGAATACTCTATATCCGGCGCAACCCATGTACCCGACAGTGGAGGTTCCCGATTCAGCGAGGCCAGCTCGTATTCAAGTCTTGATATTTTCTCATCCAATGCCTTGATTTGTTCATCTAATATTTGCGCCGCGGCAATTTCCTGCATTTCAGCAATACGCCGCTGAACCTCAAGGCTGCGACGCTCAGCAACCGAGATCTTTCTTTCGGCTTCCAGCTCAGGATTGACAGCTTTTATCAGTGGCGGCCCACCCGAAGAAACCTTCGATTCCGAGGGCAGAAAATCGACAACGAAACCATCACTTTCCGCATGGACTATGGCTAAGCTGACCGGTTCAACAACTCCCTCGACTCGCCAATAGTCAGGTACACGAATCAAACCTATACAAACAGCTATCAGACAAAAGGCGCCAAAGGTCAATCCCACTGCTCGAGCCCGCTGGCGAGTAAGTTCAGCACCTGTGGCCAGAAATTGTAAGAATTTACCGACTGGGACAAACACCCAGGCCACAATTGCAGATAAAGCAAACAAAGGTACAAGTATGAACAGTTCTTCCGGCAGTCTGTCATTCAAAAACAGCAGTATTCTTATGCAGATAAAAACTCGGAATGAAACCGAAGCAATGCCATAAAAAACAAACCAGACACGCTCGCCGTAAGTATATGCAGGATTTTGTGCCCTTCTCAATCCCCAGCAGTACCGCTTGACCAGATAGTAAAGGTAGTTTCTGGATCGCTGACCAAGGTTTGGTATCTCTAATAAGTCTGAAAGAACGTAGTAAGCGTCGAACCTCAGAAGAGGATTTCCATTGAACAGTAATGTGGAAACGCTTGCGACAAACATAACATTATAGGCAATTATGTGGAGCGTTCCCGTCGATGTACTGGACCAAATAATTGCCGCTACAGCCGCGGCCGAAAGCTCTGCCATAACACCCGACATCCCGACAATAGCTCTGTGCCACCTGCTCCGAAATGCCCAGGCGCTGGAGGCATCCACATAAGGTAGCGGGAAGAAAACCAGAAACATGACCCCCATGGTATGTACCTGCCCGCCACTTTGGTTCAGCCGTCCGAATTTCTTGCAGGCGAAGGCGTGGCTGAACTCATGGAATATCTTGATTAGCACAAAACTAAGATACAGCAGTATTAGGTTATCAGGGGCAAGGACGTCAGAGCTTTGATTAAACAGCTCGCGGATATTACCGACCACAAAGTATAATCCCATCGCCATTAATACTAACCATAAAACCAGCCCAAACCAGTTGAAAAGCCGCCCAAATATGCTGACCCAGCGTTCGAGAAAATGATCAGGGTCTATCAGTGGAATCCGAATGAACAGCAGGTTCATAAGTTGTCCCCGAACCTCTCGTCCGACTCGCTTTCGGTAGCGATTGAACAAACTTTCGCTGTCCGGCGGCAGGTCCGCATATAAAAGGTTGACGCCATGCAATTGGCCTAAAAGCTGTATTACTTCCCCCTGAGTGGGTGCACTGTCGGCAAGCTGCTCATTACATACACGCCATACTTCAGATACAGTCCGTCGGCCGTCAAGCATACCTATGAACCGATAAGCTTCGTCACTGATGCGCGAGTATTGGTTATTGGATGGATTCTCTAAGACGTACCACATTTGCCCCCGGAAATGCTGTCTGTAAACCCGCACGCCCGATGATAATCGCGGGCGTAAATCAGCAACGCGATACCAGGCTTCGTGAAATGTCGGTCGATCTACAGCCATAAGGGATTTTACGACTCAAAGCCAAATTTTCATTCGCAGCCAGTTAACGATTCTTCGGGTCCATATCCAGACATATCGCCGTTTGCCGATCGATATCTTGGCCACACCCTCCATACCGGGACGCATCCAGGGATGTTCGGCCAGGGGATCTTCGACCGAAGGGTCTTCGGCCAACAGATGGACACGAACCTTAAAAACATTACGGTTGCCCACCACCTCAGCCATCGGATTGATCCGCTCTACGACAAATTTTATTCGTTTGCCAGGATAAGACACCGTAGCCAGATACCCTTCTTGGTCCACCGCAATATCAAAA
The DNA here is from genome assembly GCA_043824065.1 of Planctomycetota bacterium. Lineage (GTDB taxonomy): Bacteria > Planctomycetota > Phycisphaerae > Sedimentisphaerales > Anaerobacaceae > NIOZ-UU13. The sequence continues at coordinate 6,345 of JBDRTM010000168.1, forward strand.
ATCAAATCTTCGGGCACCAGCAGCTCAGCCCGTAATGACTCAAGAGGAGTAACCTCGAAGAGGACATCCCCTTTTTTCACAGGTGCACCGATTTGGCGTTTCAGGTCGCCCTTGACAACGATTCCACTCATCGGTGATATGATTTTTCCCTGCTCTATCAGGTAATTCAGCAAGTCAATCTGAGCTTGGGCTTTGTCAGAGTTGGCCTGTGCAATCTGGGCCTGTGCGGTTTCACCATCCCGCATAGCAGCCGCAACCTGCTTAAGATATCCTGCGTTTTCCGCTTTTGAGGCAGCTAATTGTAAGCGCAGCTCCGCCGTATCCAGCTCGGCTAAGGTTGTTTCATTTCCTTTGACCGTATCACCGACTTCAATGTTAACGCCTTTGATATAACCATCGAAGGATGCACAGACCACTTGTTGATAGGTGGCCTCAAGGACAAAAGGTGCTTCGGCCCGAAATTGTCCCTTTCCAAATATTAGGAACAGTATCACACCAAATATCAATATCGCCAACATCTTCGCCCAGGTATATTTCGGTCCTACTAACGTAGCCAGTGCGCTGCGTGCTTTGGCAACAATCCTCGCACCAATCCAGCGGTCATGCTCATACAACTCCAATAATCTGGCTGTGCATAGTTCGCAGGCTAACCGAATCGCCTCGATTTCTTCCAGATTAAAAGATTTGCTCGACTCTCGCTCGAGGGTTAGAACACCACGGGCCTCTCCGGCCTGCCGAAATGGCACGCTCAAAACAGCCAATGGACCATGCTGTCTGGACAGCTCACCAACTGCACGGCTGATGTAGGTGGCCTCTTGCGAAGCAGGATATAGGACCTCACAGTCCTGGTCCAGGCACTCCTCCATCGCAGACTCTATGTCCTGGACAATTTTCATCTTTCGACTAAAATCTTCCGTGTGGCTCATGGCTTTCAGTCGAACATATCTTCCTTTCAAAAAACCAACACTCACCCGTTCACACTGCCACTGAGAAGCTGCTTCGTTACAAAGGGCCATGGCGGTACTCGTAAACCGATTATACCGGTTAATAGCCGAAAGCGTTTCCATTGCTTGCTGCAGTCTTCTCAAGCCTGCCTGTCTGTTCTGGAGTGCCAGCCGCCTTTCGGAGATGCCCAGCAAATTGGCCGTCAGTTGTAATTGTTCCTGGCTCGCTTCGAGGGCATCTCTGTCACTGGTCCTGACCACAAAAGCTTCCATAGCTTGTCCGGCATCAGCCATTTTGAGTGGGACCAATACGATATAACTCCGGGTAGCCCGGTTACCATCATCTGCGTTCCGCAAGGCTTTGACGATGACCGCATCTGTGGACGCAGCCTCACGAAGAAGTGCGGCAGATTGATTCAGCCATACCGGAGCGGTTTGCTGACCTCCGGGCTGCGTCGGACTTCGCCCCAACGAGCTCAGAGCCGGATATATGGCCAGGACATCAACACCTTTCTGCTCGTTGTTTCGCAGAATCGCACCGCTATCGGCTTGGCCTAAAAAGCACTGTACGGCAAGCAGATTCACGAAGAATTGTGCGCCAGAGCCGTCAAACTGACCAAGCTGCTTAATAAGCTCAGCGGCTGTCGGTCTGTTAGTCCCCTGAAACTGGCGATGGTTCTTCAAGTGATCCATAGGCTACAGCTCCCAACCCTTCCTGTATTTTCTGCGAATTAAATTATCAACTATTTCCCAGTATTGGCTGCGCCCGGCTTCCACACTGACCGGCGAAGGAAGTCTCAATATCTTAAAGATTTGGTAAAAGCTGTAATTACCCATATCGCCCATCACCCGCCGCGGCACAATGGTAAAAGCAGCGACCGTACTTGAAGCCGCAGCTAAGAACTCACGGCGATTTATAGCTGTATGTTTTTGGGAAGATTTATTGCTGCCCGAGGCACAAAATTGCTTGTGTCTCCTATTTTTATTCATCTTCGATTCTCCTTATCATTAATGTTCCCGCAGCACGGAATTTGTAATGTTTATTTAGATTCTGAAAAACATAAAGATACCCGATGTCCTGGATAGGTGCAAGGCTTGTTATGTGTTTGTATCTTATCGTCGGCTTCTACAAAACTCGGAAACATGTTCATAATCCACGGCGATTCTCCGGCTGCCGAGACATTGCAATTACAGGGCAGGTCGGGTAACATATATACACAGAGAGCATTATCAGTTTTCCTGTGTGTTTAATGTAGGAGACCTCAAATGAAAAACAGTGATAAACCTCTACATCAATGGCATAACTCGGAACTTGCATAGATTCGAAGAGAACATCCGCCAACAGTACTATGACAATCCTACTGTCCGGCCCAGCGTTAACAGCACACTGGCAGCAGTTCTCGGCCATGAAGCCGGCAAACGGAACACGCTGGTAACCTGGGAACAGATAATCGCCGAGAAACGTCGAATCGAGCCCGATTTGACCGGCCTGAGACAGTAAGTTGCACTCGCTCTTGGATCGTCTTGCCCGGTCGCCTGTGGAACAGAGTGTCAGGAGAACAATTTCCACCTCACCATCACCCCGATACGCCTGTTAGTCGAAGACCCCTTCCAACAAGGGGAAGCTTTTGTATCCATATTGAACGACCGTCTGCTCCGGCGTAGCTCCGTGCTACGGCAGGCTCCGCCTTGACGAATCGCCGAGCCGAGTTGCCAAGTCATTGTATGCAGTTGTTTTACTCCTCGAAAATTCGCTTGTTGGCCCGTGAGTGAGAAGGAAAGAGTGAATTTCAAAGCAGCTTTGTTTCGGATAGCTGCCTCTTAGCTGGTAATTAGGATTGACCTTTATTCAAAGATTTTTATCCCGACATAACTTGACGAATATAAAAAAGTATAGAGTTTAATTCCAGGCGAACCAGTCACCTTCACATACTGTATTAGCTTCGCCAGGGGCGAGTTCTCTTGACCTTGGTTAGCACCTTACTTGCAATGAGCACGTCCTCGGCAATCTCAAAATCAAACATTCCCGCCAGGACATGGTCGGCACCATTTTCAAAAGCGTAGTGGAAAGCATCTGCCGGTGGTATGGCACCCGCAGCCATGACCTTGAAGGCAATCCAGGGTTTTTCCACGCCTTTCATGAAATCGACCACCTCCTGAGGATTTTTGCACCAGTAACCCGGCACTTCAGCAACTACTGTCGTCAGCTCATTTGGCTTCGGTGCAGTGGGATAGTTGTGGTGGTGCAGCGTCTTGATATAAAAATCTGCGTTGATTTGGTTCTTCTCACACTCCATGATGACCCTGAGGTCGTGGGCTCCAACACCTGAAGGTACGCCGTGGTCTTTGGCGATTTCTACAGCCTTTGCCATTAGATCCACTTTGCCTTGAGAAACAAGGCGATCTGCTACGACGCCCCATAGATAGATCGCATCTGTACCCTCGTCAGCAAGCTGCCGAACCTGTTCGCTATATGCTTTCAATTGGGTCTCGACCGGTGCTGTGGGACAAATGACCCATTTCATCTTCCCGCCCCGTTCGTAGCGGTATTTCTTGAGCACGCTCATGATTCCGGGAGCAGTATGTATGACGAGCGTATCGACGCCATGGGCTTCGGCCAGTGCCATAGTTTCAATTATTTTCTCTTCCGTGTTGTAATGTGCTGTCAGATTGTAAACGTATTTCAAGTCGCGGCTGTGGGTAAAGTGGGTGAGCAGATTGCCGCCCAGCAACAGACGGCTGACACGAAGATTGCCAATTCTTCCCTTTTGTAACCTGGCCTTGCCTGTCGGCTGGCTCTGGGCGGTGGTAGGCTTTTCCGCCGTGTCTTGGGCAAGCATCTTGCCTGGGCCCACTTGTAGTGTTAGTGCGCTGCCGGCAGAAGTTAAGATTGATTTCTTAATAAACCTTCGACGATTCAGCCTTGAGGTCATGATTGTCCTCCATTCTTTAGCATTGTCCTGTGGAAGCGGTCTATGGTATCACATTTAAGCTGTTTGCCTGCGATATTTAATCCCAATCTCATTATTCAGAAAAAAACTTACAACTATTATACGGCTTTTGGTATTTCTTTCAAACTGGTTTTCTCGTTGAACCTATATTTCCTTCATGCAGTGAATACGGCGTTTAGTTTTTATCCGGTCATCTAATTGTGGTCGAAACGGGAAAAAAAACAGCCCAACCTTCCAAAAATTGAAAGTTAGAAATAAAAAATTGGGGGAAAAGGGGGGATTTTCAGGTTTTTTTCTGATTTTGGGGGCAAATCCTTGTATTTGAGCTAAAAATGGGGGTAGGTGCGTCAGCTTGGGTTATATGGGCAAAGTAGACGAGATAAAAACGTCAAAAAATGAGCTTTTCAAAAAATTTTGTTTGATAAGGTAAACATCTTCAAGTATTTATAAGGTTATAGAAGATAAAAAGCAGCATGGATATCACCATTCGCCCGATAGGATATAGTCGCATTTCGTTATTCAGGTATTTTGCTTGTGTTTACATATCTTCGCAGGTTTTTCAAGGGAAAGTTGTGCGAATGACAGGACAATGGAGGAATGTATGCTGAGGAAGGCAAAGGCTATAGGTCTGTGGCTGATGGGAGAACTGCCTCCTGCACTCCGGCTCGAAGAAGTGATGCCAAATCTGAAGGAATTGCAAAGAGACTAACGCATGAAAGTAGTGTTCATCAAGACGCCAAGATATGTTTGGCCATTCAACAGCGAGACAAGCGCCTTTTGGCAGCCTTTGGGTTTGATGTCACTTGCAGGGCAGCTTGAAAGCTCATATCCGGATTGGTCTATCAAGATAATTGACTGCCCGGGAAGCAAAATTGGCTGGAAAACACTCCTTTCCACATTCAGATGCGACTGGCCCGATGTAGTCTGTGTAGGTGAAGAAACAGTCTCGTCACATGAGGCGATGCGGCTGGCGAATCTTGTCAAAAAGCACCATCCCGACACTGTTGTGGTCGCAGGAGGCCTATTCTTTAGCTATGCAGCCCAAGAGACTCTCGGCACTGGCCTTATTGATTATGTTGTCCATGGAGAAGGTGAGAAGGGCCTTTCTGAGCTGCTATGTGCCATTTCACAGGACGGTGATGTCAGAAGCATCAAAGGAATATCCTATAGACAGGATGGTCAAATCAAAAGCTCCCCCGTACGTTCACCTGTTGCGGACATGGACACACTGCCGATGCCTGCCTGGTCTAAAGTTCCGATGCACTTATATGGTTTAGGCTCGAGAAACCATCCAGGGCTGGTTTCCATAGAACATAGTCGTGGATGTACAGACCAGTGCAGCTTCTGCAATCTCTGGAAACACATGGGACAACCGTCAGAAGAAGGGCAGACCATAAAGCCTCATTACCGCAGCAAGTCCCCGGAACGATCGTTGGAAGAAGTCAGGAGGCTTGTTCGTGATTTTGACAGACACACTTTCGGCTGGGTTGACCCCACCTGGAATGTTGATCCGGAGTGGACAGACAGGTTTTGCGGCCTCCTGCTGAAACACAATATCAAAGTTCGCCAAACCGCTTGGATAAGAGCCGATTACGTCGTCCGGGACGAGGAACTCGGGATTCTTGAGAAAGCCGTTCGTGCAGGCCTTTGTCAGGTGATGATCGGAGTTGAAAGAGTGGATGAGCCAAGCCTCAAAGGCTTGAACAAGCACTCAAATGGCCCCGATATAACTGCCAGGGCTTTCGAGATATTCAGAAAGAAATACCCGAATGTTCTTACCATAGGTTCAGTCATTTTTGGGCTCTGGGACGAATCTAAGAAATCGCTTGATGAGCTGTCGAGATACCGCTATAAGGTGGGCATGGACTACTGCTTCTTTATCCCGTTGACACCAAATCCAGGGACACAGGTGTATGAGGACGCCCTCAGGCGGGGAATAATACAAGTTGCTGACCGTAGAGCTTACAATTTTCACACACCGATTATGCGCACTAAGCGTTTTTCAGCTAAGCAACTGGAGAAGCTCTATTTCAAGTTACTGTTCGGTATAAGTTTGTATAGAATTGTGAATCATTTGAGACGGCCTTTTAGTGTGCCAGACAAGCGCCGCAAAAGGGTGTACAGGTCATTGCTCAAGCATGGTACACGAATCGCAACGAGGTATGTTGTTAGTAGATTGCGCCATCCATTCAGCAATAAACCAACTGTATACTCGCGCAAACCTATATGGTATGACTCATGAATGTTTTAAGTTACATATTCTCGTTTGTGTGTAACCAGGATGCGTCGAGGTCTTTTGACATCACAGGCCATCTCTTGCCCGTTTGTCAAAGGTGCACAGGAGTATATATGGGTATGGGCATTAGTTTCATCTATTTGCTCCTGGGCCGTCATTATAGGAGGGGCCTGCCACCGCGAAGCATCGCATACGTGAACATTACGTGTCTGTTGGCAATGCCCATATTCGGTTTTCATCTTCTTGATCCCAGCCCTGCATGGCGTTTGTGGAGTGGACTCATATATGGCAACGCCCTGCTTTCCCTGCTTTTGCCGGCAACGTCAATAATATGTAATGAAAGCAAAAGATTGGCCCGCCATACGAGCACTTCGACAATCTCGTTTTGGATATTCTTTGCCGTTTTGAACAGCATACCACTTTGGTTTCCAGTTCAATCGGCGTGGTTCTTCTATATTGTATTGCTGTTGATGCTTGTGGGATTGCTTTGCGTCGTGCTCTGTGTTGCGACTGTAACCCTCTTTCTTATAAAAGGTTTCATAATATTCTCAGTTTCGAAAGGATTTAGTAATGAATGCGCAAGAAGTCAAGATAGTAGGTTGTAGAAAAGCCTGGATAGCTTTTGTGGCGGCACTTTCCTGCTTGCTAATTTATGTTCTGGCATGTGTTCTCTCACCTGTCGGCTGGTCACCGGACTCTTCCAAGATTGCCATTCTGGTAACGCCTCATGGAGAAAAACCAGAGAAACTGGATATGGATATATTTGCGATTTTCACCTATGATATTGCAACCGGCGACCGTGTTCTGCTGGATGAGGTTAAGGCTGACGGCGCTCTGTCCGCACCTGCATGGTCACCGGATGGCAAGTGGATTGCCTATTATAAGATGGAGCCAGCTCCTTCGCCGGAAGTCATACCATCTTCTGAGTCTGATGCCACTGTCTCGGTAGGCGATGCATCTGAAAATACAACCAAGGGAAAATCTGAGCAGCCAAACCCGCCGACAACCACACAAGAACTCTTCAGCGAAGAAAACAAAATACTTCCATCTTTGATGTTGGAACTCCTGGAGGAACAAGAGGATGTCGAGACTTTTGATGTCAAATTGATAATGGTTACGCCGGATGCCAAAGAAAGAAAGATTCTCCAAGTTATGAAATGGATGGGTGATGATGATGCACGTTTAGCGATGATGCACATGAGACCGTCATGGTCGGCGGATTGCAAACGTCTTTTTTACGTGCGTGTGATCGGAGACCTTTTCTACACAGGCAGTATAGACATAGCAACCGGCAAGACCTATGCGCATCTTGTAGATTCAATAGGAACCCCCGTAGTATCGCCTGACGGCAAATGGGTCGCTTCCTGCTTGGTGGAGGATAGCGACACACTGATTACAGCCCGAATTGATGGCAATATGTGCAAGTACTTCAGGCTCGACCTGGAGATGAACAACAAGTACATGCAGGATATGGTGTTTTGGTCACCGGACTCGAAGAAGATCTTTGTCGTGGCTGAACATTCGATACTTCATGCTGTCGATATTACCAGCGGACAGTTCGAGCAATATTCTCGCGCTGACGCCAACAACATTAATGCATACTATACGCTGTCGTCAACCGGTGAAAAACTGTACTACATTGCCGGACTCGATGATGAGGAGGAGGATGAGGAGGGCTTGATGTTTAACATCACAGGCCGGGTATTCAGCCTGAGATACATGAACCTTCAGAACAAAAGTACGGGGACCGTTTTTTCATTTTCTGGGTTTCCGGAACACAGCGAAGGCGGTCGGTTCTCTATTGCACCAAACGGCAAAATTGTCCTGCTGCGGGCTATAATTGACGACGGGTCTGAAAGAGCAAGATCAGTGCTGATCTTCTGCGACGGCAAAACGCAAAAAGTTGTCAGCACGGACCGTTGGCTGCTTAAACCTTTTTATGATGATAGTAACTAACATTCCTGACAATAGAACTTAGCAGAGCGCTGTTCTGTCGGCTTATTAGTACATCTTTCTTCTGTGCTGTTGTTGACAAGCGATACCCAGTGATCCGCATTTCCCAGAAGGAACGATGTTCGATATAACACGGAACCGTTTTTGAATCACGTTTCGGTTTCTTAGCATTCTTGTCGTAATATACATCATCAGGGCGAACACCATAGTAAATTAAAGGGGGGCAAATAACACCTCCAGGGTAAACCCTTCGACCTGGCTCAGGACGGGCCTGGGGGCTAACCAAAAAGCCTGGGTGAAACCCAAGGCTAAAAATCCGAAGCTCTCAACAAGCTTGTCCCTTCAACTACGTTCAGGGCAGGCTCTGAGCCCATTCGACTACCCCTTCGACCCATTCGACTACGCTCAGGGCAGGCTCTGCTCAGGGCTGCGGCTAATTCAGGGTAAACTCTGTCGAATGGATCCAAACCTCAAATGACAAAAAACAGCAGACACGGGCCGAAGAGTAACCACCCCGACCCGCGAGTGCCGGGAGGCGGTTTGTTGGAGAGAGCCGGAGTCGTAGCCCTGGACGGCCGAAGGTTGCTTTCGTCACAATAACGAGTGGATTCCAGACCCTGACAGTCAGGATCCATAAAACGTGACACCTCATCTTAAGCGAGTAGCTGTGCCTTCTGTAGTCTGGGAGGTACGTTGGCCATGCCCAGACGCAGGGGGATATCCGCATCAAAAGCTGTCTATCACGCCCCGTATCTTAGCTGCCAACTCGTCAGCCGCGGGTCCTCCCACAAAATCCGGGGGCTTATCTTTACCATCGCACTTCTTATAAGCGTCCCAGAGCTGCTCGCGAGCCTCCTCGTAGAATCCGCCTTTGACGAGATCAGCTGCTGTCTCAAGCATGTGTCTCAGAGCGTTTAGACGGCTCTCATCTGAGCGACCTGATCCCTCTCCCTCCAAAGTCCCTGCCAGGACCGACTCATCAAAGAAATCCAACGTCTCCAGTATCTTCTCTTCTATCACAGAATGCACACTGACCAGTTTCATAATGGCGGGTGGATTCTCAGTCCAATAGTCGATTTCCATAACTATGCCCACGCCAGGCACTATCCATTCGTACCAGGATGGTGAGACACTTCCACCACCATCAGACCGGTACTTACGATGCTTGTAAGCGCAGAATGTTCCATAAGGAACTGTCACCTCTTCTATAGCAACAATTTGAATAACCTCGTAGGTATAACCGTGGCTGGGTTCATCGATAGTCCATGTGGTTCCGACTGGTGCCCTCTGGAATTGCAGGTAATCATCGCCGACTGGATTGTAGCTATACACCTCATTCTGAGTCGATCTGACAGAGCCGCCATCTTCGTATTCTCCATCATTATCATAATTCCATGAACGAAGCAGGTAGTAGTCCATTAAATTGGAGGTCATTTTCTCAACGAATTCCCTCTCAACAGTCCAATCGGCTTCGCCATGAGACCTAATATATACATGTCTTAAACCGACATGAAATGGGTGTAATAACGCCGCGTCGGGCGAAGTACAACCTCCGCCGCCTCCACCGCCTCCGCCGCCTCCACCGCTGGAACCTAAAGATATGACCAGGTCCACTGCCGATCCACAGGCCGCATATGTATAGGCACTCTGGCCTTGGGCCATAACATTGCCGGCAGGTACAGTATCACTGTAGTACTCTATGACAGTTGATTTTGTGAGTTGTCATTCCCGCGAAAGCGGGAATACAGTTTGTTAATTGGCTGAATTCCGCATCAAACGGGAACAACCTCTATCAACAAATTAAAATGTCGTAAGGTACTAATGGCTTTGTTGAAGATTTAGAGTATATGACTTGCCCTTTCCAATAAGCCCAGAACCAATCGGGGTTTCACTTATACTGCTCTCGATTGAAAAATCCCGTATTTTTCAATCAGAAAGCTCCTTGTGTCCGATAAATAGTATATATGAAGGATTATACGTTGTCAAAAGAAAAAATAGCTGAACTGGAAAAATTTCATCGCACCTTGCGTGACAAACGTCAGGCCGATCGCGTCAAAGCAGTCATTGCTTTATCCAGGGGATGGTCGTCGGCTCAGGTAGCGGAAATTCTTCTCTTTGATGAGAAGACATCCCGGCACTATTTCGAACATTATCAGCAAGGCGGTCTTCAGGCGTTGCTGGATGACAACTATTCTGGCGCAGAGGCAAAACTCGACGAGCATCAAATGAGCGAACTTGAAGGCTATCTTGAAGCCCTATTTTATAAGAACCTAAAGTTTGTACCAAATACACAACCTATACGCAACCAGACTCAGACGAATTTGTGTAAGCGGTGTGTTTTCACTAAATCGCATAAATCCAACTACGGTTCAGTAAACCGTCGCCTAAATCAAATCACTGTATTAAGAGGCTATCCCAATAACCCGCTCTATCCCCAAGGGAAGCCCGATGCCTGCGTTGTCGGTGAAAAAACGTTCTCAACGTGTAGCAAACCACGCCTGGCGAGCATTTTTGGCCTGCCGCCTTGGCCTCTCCGCAGGACACCTAACGGTGGAACTTTTCGCTCGGCCTCATAACGAGACGGTTATTGGGATAAGCTCTAAGTCTTCGATGTCAGCAAACCGGAAGGGGATTAGACAATGATAAACATTAACTGTTATCTGCCGATGGCAGTGTAGGGAAAAACGCGCCCGGCAGGACTCGAACCTGCAACCTTCGGATTCGAAGTCCGCGACTCTCTCCAATTGAGCTACGGGCGCAAAAATCCGTAATTTCTTGAAATATAACAACTTTCCACACTGCCTGTCAACTCTTTCGAGGAGCGATTTGGTAAACATCATTAAAAAGTGTCATTTTGGTGTCAGTGTCCCCTATTATTGTGACCCAAAATGGCATGTTTCGTGCGCGTGCACCGGCCCTTGTATGCCGGCGGGGCTGGTCCAAGAAATCTCGAAATGGACTCAGTTTAACTCAGTTTAATAGTCTCACTTTTTCTCTTGCATCCTATTGTCCTAATGCGTAAAATTAATGCTTTCAGCTTTATAGCAAACAACTAAAACCATAACAAAGGAGAAAAAATGATGAAGACCAACATCGTTCAACGACGCCAGTTCCTGAAATCCACCGCGGCCACAGGAATCGGATTGCTCATTCTGCCCAGCGGTACACTCTCCGGCGCCAACGCGCCGAGCAACAAGCTCAATGTCGCCATGATTGGTACATGGGGCCGGGCCCTCGCGCATTTTGGCACGATCTCGAGCGAGAACGTCGTGGCCCTGTGTGATGTGGACGAGGAGCACATCGCCTCCGCCGCCAAGAAGTTCCCTAAAGCCAAAACCTACGTCGATTGGCGCAAGTGCCTCGAGCAAAAGGACATCGATGCCGTGATTTGCTGCACTACGGACCATACGCACGCTTTCGTTGCTAACTGGGCGTTGAATCGCGGCCTGCACTGCTACTGCGAAAAACCCCTGGGCAATAACGTTGAAGAAGCACGCATCGTCCGGGCGAACTACCTCAAGAACAAGAACAAGCTGGCAACGCAGATCGGCACGCAGCGTCACGCCAAGCCGAACTTCGAGCGTGTGCGCGAGCTGGTCAAAGACGGAGCGATCGGTGAATTGACAGATGCTTATGCCTGGGGCAACAGGCAGATTCGCAGGCCCGGCTATCTGCCCGCCCAGGGCACGCCGCCCAAACACTTGCACTACGACCTTTGGATCGGTCCTTCGCCATTCCATCCGTACAATCCGGGGTACTTCAAGGGCGGCCCCGGCTCGAATTGCCTCCAGTGGAATATGTACTGGGACTTCGGCACCGGCCAGATCGGCGATATGGGCAGTCATACGATCGACCTGGTGTGGAACGCGATTGACGCAGGTCTTCCGACTACGGCGGAAGGCGAAGGCGAGAAATTCAATCCTGAAGTCACGCCCGTCGAATTGCACACCTCTTTCGATATCCCGGCGAACGATTGGCGCGGGCCTATCCGCGTCCACTGGTACCAGGGCGGCATGATGCCGAGATCGCCGAAGAAATACATCGATCTGAACAGTATCGGACACGGTGCTATGTTCAAGGGCACCAAGGGTTATGTTATCTGTGATTACGATTCGCGGATTCTGCTGCCGTTCGGCGACGACGCCGACCTGACGTATCACAAGAGGCGGACAAAGGATGAGGTGATTCCGCCGCTGGGTCACTTCCAGAGGGAATGGGTCAATGCGTGCAAGGGCGACCTGAAGACGCATTGTGATTTCGACTACGGCGGCACGGTGATCGAGATGATGCTGCTGGGTCTTGTTGCCTACCGTGTTGGCAAGAAGCTCGATTACGACGGCGCCAGCGGTCGTGTCACCAACAGCGCCGAGGGCAACGATCTTCTGCGCCGCCAATACCGCCCCGGCTGGACCATAAACGGGTAAGGTGACGACAGGATGAAGTCCGGATCAGGATAAGCTGAACGGGATTTTCCTGCACAAAGCGTTTTGTTCAATCGGACAGTCAATGCCTGATAAGCTTAAAGACCTGAACAAGAATCTGCTGGACATCTCAACATGGTTGAGATTCGATAGAATTCCCTGGATTATTGCCGGCCCTTGCAGCGCCGAGTCTGAGCGGCAGGTAATCTTAACTGCCAGAGAGCTGGCAAAGTCTCCCAATGTGAAGGTCTTTCGAGCCGGACTCTGGAAGCCTCGCACACGCCCGGACAGCTTCGAGGGTGTTGGTAAAATTGGTCTGGCGTGGCTCAAAAACGTTAAGGCCGAAACATCACTACTGACTACAACTGAAGTGGCAAACGCAAAGCACATTGAGCTTTGCCTTGAGAATAACGTTGACATCCTCTGGATCGGGGCAAGAACGACCGTAAATCCCTTCATCGTGCAGGAAATAGCCAATGCCCTGAAAGGAGTTGATATACCCATCTTAGTAAAGAATCCAATCAATGCCGAGCTGGGCCTCTGGCTGGGAGCGATCGAGAGACTCTATCACGCCGGCATAAAAAAACTCGCTGCGATACATAGAGGTTTTTCAACCTACATCGAAATGGATTATCGCAACCGTCCCAACTGGCAGATACCGATTGAGCTCAAAAGGCTGCTCCCAAACTTGCCCTTGATCTGCGACCCAAGCCACATAGCCGGCAATCGAGATTTAATAGAACCGGTCTCTCAAATGGCCTTGGATTTCGGAATCAAGGGGCTCATGATAGAGACCCACATTAATCCGGACGAGGCACTAAGTGATTCAAAACAGCAGATTACGCCTCAGGTATTAATTGAGCTGCTCGAAAGACTCAGGGCCCGAGACACGGCAGTTGCAGATAAACAGCTAAAAAGAAGAATAGCGCGCCTGCGTGCGGCGATCACCCAGGTGGATTCGAGAATCATACAGGACCTCGCAGAGAGAATGAATTGGGTCGAGGAAATCGGCAAACTGAAACAACAGCACAACATTTCTGTTTTGCAGCTCAACCGATGGGAGACCCTTCTTGAGGACCACATAGCCAAAGCACAACAGACCGGCCTGGACGGTGAATTCATAAAAGCCATATTCGAACTAATCCATGCCCAGGCGGTAAAAAAACAGTTATAGAAGCCTTTAATCCAAATTATTTTTCAGATGCTGGAACCTCGCTATGTATCCTCGATTCTTCTTGGAAGGGACAAGCGAGTTCCTCGATTTAATCTGCGCTCAAAACCTTATTGTAGAACCTGTCCTGAGCGGAGCCGAACGGATACGAACATCATCAATCATGCCGGAGAAGAAACTACCTACATAAAGTTTCCAGTATGCGACCTATTCAGCCGGTTCGACTGGCGGAATTTCCTCAAACAAATGCTCAGCAAGGACGATCAGGTCCTGGACATCTACTATGCCGTCCCCGAGAGGTGTCGGGCCAATGTCACACAACGGCTCGTCCGTACCCCAGTAGTCAACTATGATGCACATGTCTGCGGCGTCGACAATACCGTCGGCGTTTAAGTCAACGACCGGCTCGATTGACACCTGCCATAGGTCCATATCACCTGACCCACCGGAACGGTTTGAGGGAAAGTAGAGGGTAAAGCCATCGGTCGAAATCTCCGGCGCATCATCGCGAGATGCACTATTGACAGTCGAACCAAGATTCATGGGAGTACTCCAAGGGTCATTTGTTGTCGCTCGCATCGTGACCCATAAGTCGGGACCGCCGTAACCGCCGGGTCGGGTGTTTGGATAATCAATAAAGAAGAGAGACAGACCATCGGACGAAATGCTCGGGGCAACGTCATCATCCGAACTATTGACAATCGGCCCAAGATTCACAGGAGTGCCCCAGGGATTATTTTTTGTTTCGCGCGTCGACACCCATATGTCCTGACCACCTGATCCGCCGGATCGGTTAGAGCTGAAGAAGAGCGATAGTTCATCGGATGAGATGCTCGGCGCAAGTTCCCAAGATGAGCTGTTGATTGTTGACCCAAGATTCACTGGCGTGCCCCAGGCATCGTCTCTTGTTTCCCTTGTCGTAATCCATAGGTTCCAGCCGACGCCAAAGTAGAGCGACAGGCCATCGGTTGAGATGCTCGGCTGCCACTCGTGAGCCGAACTGTTGACAGTTCGCCCAAGATTCACCGGTTCTCCCCACTCATCGTCTGTAGTTTCCCGCGTCGTTACCCATAAGTCTTGGCCTCCAGCCCCGCCGGGCCGAAACGAGTCAAAGAAGAGTGTCAGGCCGTCAGCCGAGATGCTCGGCCCCCCGTCCCAAGCTGAACTGTTGACTGTTGAGCCCATATTGACCGGTTCACCGAAGGTGAAATCTGCGTTTGCCTTACCCGTGCTGATTAGAAAGGCCAACACTATTATCAGGCACTTTTTTGGGCTTGTTTTGCTCATTTTTGGTCTCCTTAAATTTTTTCGTTTCTATTTACTTTCTTTTCCTTGGCTTTTAGGACTCGTTGGCTCTACTCTTATAAATGCCAAAATGCGAGCAACCGGACGCTTTTTATTGAAATTTTTTTCGAAAATTGGTATAATTTACGTAAATTCTTTCACCTGTGGAGATTAGCAAAGGAAAATGTGTACTTTTGGCCAAAAGACCCAGCATTTAGTTGTTCTGGCCAAGGAGGGCGATAAGTCTGCATTAAACCAGCTTTACAGGGTTTATGCCGAGCGAGTACGGTGGATGGTACGCTTTCGTATGAGCAAGGAGCTTCGCTCAAAGCTGGAATCGATGGACCTCGTACAGGACACTCTTATCCATGCCTTGAGCGGGTTAGAGGACTTCACATATAAAAACGAAGGAGACTTCGTACGGTGGTTAGCAAAAATAGCTGAAAACGAGCTTCGGGGCAGTCTAAAGAAACTACACGCTGATAAGCGTGATATTCGTAAAGAAGTTCGACTCGACAACTATGGGCCGACTTCCGGGGGTGGGTTTGTCGGAGCTCCCGGGCCCATCGAGGCCACGACGCCAAGTGTGATCATGTCCAGAAAAGAGGATTTGGCTAAACTTGAGAAAGCGATAGATGAATTGAAACCTGAATACAGAGAAGCAATCGTCCTGACTAAAATCGATGGACTTTCCTACAAAGAAATAGCGGGCAGATTAGGCAAGAGCAGCGATGCGGTACGAAAGCTCGTGTCGCGCGCGATGGCCGAGCTAACTGTCGCTTTCAGGAAGATCTGATGGCAGAATCAATTGACGACAATCAGGAAAGCATTATTAAAGAGGCTGTGCAGCATTTCGTCGATGCCAAATTGCAAGGCCAAGAGCTTGACATCGACGAATTTGTGAGACAATACCCTGGCTTGGATCGTCAGATTAGACAGAGCATACAGGACATGCAAAAAATTGATGCCTTGTTTGATTCTCTTGTGCAGGCCGATGAAAGCGACTTTGTAGATACAGCGACTGGACGCGATCTTGTTGGCCGGAACATCGGGAGCTTTGAAATAGTAGAGATGATTGGCCGAGGGGGCATGGGGGTAGTTTATCTGGCTCGTGACACCAAGCTCGACCGCTCGGTGGCCATCAAGAGCATGCCGGTTAGCTTGGCGGGCGACTCAACAGCTCGGATGCGCTTCAAGCGTGAGGCCAAACTTTTAGCCTCCTTGAATCACCCGAATATTGCTGTTATCCACGAGATTATCGAGCAGGACGATGGTGTCAGCTATCTAATTCTCGAATTTGTCCCGGGCGAAACGCTTGCCGAGTGTATAGCTGGCGAACCGCTTAAATTAGATCAGGCCCTTTCAATCGGCCAACAAATCGCCGAGGCTGTCTCAACGGCTCACAAAAAGGGCATCGTCCATCGAGACCTCAAGCCCAGCAATATCAAGATTACACTTGATGACAGGGTCAAGGTACTGGACTTCGGCTTAGCCAAGGCGGTCGGCGGTGAACCCTCAGAGAAGCCGACCACCGCCACTGAGCCTGGCCGGGTAATCGGCACACCTGCTTACATGTCTCCGGAACAGGCACGCGGGAAGGTCACTGACCACCGCACGGACATCTGGTCGTTCGGCTGCATTATGTACCAAATGCTGACCGGTAAACTTCCATTTGAGGGCGAGACTGCTACAGACACGTTAGCACGTATAATCGAACGCGAACCCGATTGGGAACTGCTGCCACAGGAAACCCCTGCAAATATTCGAGTTCTTCTGCTCCGCTGTTTAGAGAAGGACCCGGACCGCCGTCTTGGGGACATCGCAGATGCGAGCATCGAAATCAGTGAAACTCTAAGCAAACCTCAGATTGCACCGACTGCGAAGTTGCGAAGGATAGCAATGATTATTGGTTCGGCTATCATCATTGTTGGGCTATTAGGTCTTGCTCTGTTCTTTACCTTAAACAAACGATATCCAACGGAAAATGCACAGGCGTACGAGTATTACCTGCGCGGCATAGAATATTTTAGTCGGGATGATACCGAAACCAACATGGGATTAGCCATTCGAATGTATGAGAAAGCGATCGAGCTGGACCCCAACTTTGCTCTGGCCTATGCTCGGCTCTCAAAAGTCTATAGTCATATGTATTGGTTCAAACATGACCGCAGCGATGCACGCCTTGCTATGGCAGAGAAGGCCGTGCGTAAAGCGTTGGAACTCAATCCTGATCTGCCTGAAGCACATCACTCTCTGGGCTGTTACTACTATTGGGGCCACCTGGACTATGACCGTGCTTTAGAGGAGTTTGCGGTCGCCCGGAGAAGCCAGCCCGATAACGGCCAGCTCCTTGCAAAAATCGCCTTTGTTTACAGGCGGCAGGGGAACATCGAGGAAGCGGCGGTAACTCTCGAGAAAGCCATCGAGCTTGACCCGCTCGATCCAGGTCTACGCCATAATCAGGGGCAAACTCTGATTCTTCTGCGGAAGTATCCGGAAGCAGAACCTAACTTTGACCGCGCCATCTCGGGGCGTCCCGATTGGCCTGATCCCTATGCTTGGAAAGCGCAGCTATACCTGTTGTGGGAAGGTCGCACTGAGAAGGCACGGGCAGTCCTAAAGGAGGCGTCACAGTACATTGGTGCTAAAGAATACGATTCCATATTATTGCAGACGGTCTTATTTGAAATATTTGACAGGAACTATCAAAAAGCATTGGAAAGACTCTCTACAGGTTCTTCAGAGTTTTTTGAAACAGAGTTTCTTGTTGTCCCCAAGGCTCAACTGTATGCCCAGATCAATGGGCTGATGGGAAACCGACAGCTCGAGCAGCACTATTATGACTTGGCGCGAAGTCTTATCGAATCCAGAATCGCCGAAGATCCGAATGATGCTCGGTTGCACAGCAAGCTCGGCATCGCTTACGCCGGTCTGGGTAGAAAGGAAGATGCACTCCGCGAGGGGAAGTTGACAGTGGAATTGCTGCCTGTAACAAAGGAAGCTTGGCAAGGCCTCTATGGAGTTGAGGACTTGGCCCGCATTTACGTGATGGTTGACCAATATGATGATGCAATCGATACAATCGAATACCTGTTGTCCAGACCCGGAGTATTGTCGATTCCTTTACTTCGACTTGATCCGGCCTGGGACCCCTTACGTGACCACCCCCGTTTCAAGAAGCTCTTAGAGGCAGGCAACTACTGGCAGTCAGGTAAATAGACGCTTTTTTTAATCTCACTATCGCCTATCACGGTGTTTGCGATACGTCCCTCGTAAGCCAGACGGATTTATCTTTCTGCAGCAATAATTTTAGTTTTACATCTGGGTATCGCAGCTAAAAACTTCGCGCCATAAGATTTTCTGACTATCCTGCTGTCCAAAATAACCACGATGCCGGTATCGATCTTGCTGCGAATCAGCCGTCCAAATCCTTGCTTGAACTTGATAATCGCTGAGGGTAACTGGTAGTCATAAAAAGGATTGCCTCCCAGCTCTCTTATCTGCTCAAGCCGGCCGGCAAGCAACGGCTGGTCAGGAACCGCAAACGGCAGCCGAACAATAATTACGTTGGAAAGTGTCTCCCCCGGCACGTCAATCCCTTGCCAGAAACTATCAGTGCCAAACAGCACGCTGTTGCCCTCGGCCTTAAAGCAGCTCAATAGGGTAGTCCTATCAACATCTGCTCCTTGCTGGAGCAACTCAATATTATTTTCAGCCAGCCAGTCAGAAAGCCTGCCAGCTATTTCTTCGAGCATTGCGTAGCTGGTACAAAGCACAAATGCTCTGCCGGCAGTTTTGAGTATATATTTTTTCAACACCTCAGCAGCAGCTCCAGGAAAAGCCGATTCATTCGGATTCGGCAGGTCTTTCTCGATATAAATGGTAACCTGCTTCTCGTAATCGAAGGGCGAGCCGAGCTTAACCGCATCAAAATCATCTAAGCCGATTCGGCTGACAAAGAAATCAAAGCCACCTTTTTCTCCCACTGCGCCGGTGCTCAGAGTTGCACTTGTCAGTATCACAGATTCATATTTATCAAACAGACACCTTTTCACATCCGGCCCGACATTCACTGCTGCGCTTCTCAAGCGTACGGTTCCAGCTCCGCCACCATTCACCTCGACCCAATAGACACAATCTGCCTGCTTCTGCATCAGAAAGTTCTCCAAATCCTGGACCAACGCTCTGCAACGGTCAATGTACCGCAGAATCTCAAGTTTTTCATCAACTTCTTCTGATTGCTTTGCAAGCTTAGTTAATTCCGATCCAAGGTCCTTCAAGTATCCTGAGATTGTATCGTCGATAAAATTCTTATGGCATCTGCCTTTGGTCTCTTCTTTTATGCCTTCGTACCAGTGACGAACGTGATTCAAGAAATTCCTAAACTCTTTTCTTGTTTGGCTAACCATGTAAATTGCTTTTTTAGCATCCGTGTAGGCCAAGAGCCCCTTATGTGTACGTGGATTGTAAAGGCCGTCCAGCAGAAATCTGATTCTATGATTACTGATATTGATTCCGAAATGGTCTTCGGCGACATGTTCGATATTATGTGCCTCATCAATTACCACAAGCCGGTAATCAGGCAGAATCGAGACTCCCTCTTCTCTGAGTACGAGGTCACTAAACAACAGGGCATGGTTGGCAACAACAATATCAGCCTTCTCTAAGCACCGTCTGGCCCGCCAATAAAAGCAGGCACGAAAATGGGGACACTTGCGACTGCGACAATTGCCGTGTTCACTTTTGACTCTATCCCAGATTTGATTTTTTGGCAGAAATGGCATATCACTCAGCGAGCCGTCTTTGGTTTCACTAACCCAATTGCTTATCAGCTCAAGCTCAGAGCCGAAATCATCGAAAAGGCTCCTTTGCCTTCGCAGGGCAAATTCAAGCCGGCGTTTGCACAGGTAATTGCCTCTACCCTTTGCCAGAGCAGCTACGAACGTTTGAGGGATACAATCAGCTATAAAAGGTATGTCTTTATTGATTAACTGCTCCTGGAGCGTAATGGTATAGGTGCTAATCACTGCCTTACTGCCCGTGCGGCACACTATCTCGATAATCGGAACAAGATATGCAAAGCTCTTGCCAACACCAGTGCCAGCCTCAACAGCCAGGTGCCGACCGTCCAGAAGTGCCCGCTGAATAGCATTGGCCATTTCGACTTGTTGAGGACGCACTTCAAATCCAGTTAGGGAATGCGAAATAAACCCCGCTGGGGCAAAAGCTTCTTGTATATCTAAAGATGTATAAGGTCTTATCATTGATTACGAACGGTGTATATATTATTGTTCTAAACCGTTGACGAAGAGATTCATTGCCTCCGGCATATTATATAAGGATGAGGCAGCAAAGACTCCACCCTGTGCCGTTTGGCGTCGCCAAGCCGCTTCCGCCGTGGCGGACTTCCCAGCGGAGACCTGTCCTCCTTGGCGACAGTGACATTATACAACATATATGCCGTTGGCATAAAGCGATAAATCCAAAATACTTAGAGTTTAAACACAGCAATATCAACCAACTTTATTAGATGAAAGCCATAATTTACATTCTATTCGATTCAATCAGAAAGAATACTGAAAAAGAAAGCTGCCCTCTATATCTGAAACCTGGTCTGGTCGATTTTCCTTCGGCCAGGCTTTCTTTATGCGCGACGATAATATTTGCCGGAGAAGCTGAAATCGCTTGAAAATTCGGGATGGGTTTAGTAATCTAATAAAATCAAAGGTATAAGTAGGCTGTTAAATTGTGTATATGGGAATGTCAGATGACATAAGCTCTTGATTTTTCAAGGATTGAATGGTATGGTCTTTGTAACATTAAAGCTACGTATATATTTTTGTTCCACACGGGAACCACGGTGGACACCAACTTTGATTTTTTGACAGAAAGGAGAAATGAAATGCGGCGTTTAGTTTTTGTACTGGTTCTGATGTGTATAGTGGCGCTGAGTTTTAGTATGGCAGCCGATGCAAACCAGCGGCCCGCCCAGATTAGGGCACTGCTGATTACCGGCGACGATGTGTCAGCGCATCCCTGGCGGGAGATCTCCGAGACCACGCGGGAAGCGTTAGTGAAGTCGAAGAGGTTTGACGTCAGGGTGTGCGAAGATCCGCTGATCCTCGAATCGGAAACC
This sequence comes from Planctomycetota bacterium, assembly GCA_043824065.1. Classification (GTDB taxonomy): domain Bacteria; phylum Planctomycetota; class Phycisphaerae; order Sedimentisphaerales; family Anaerobacaceae; genus NIOZ-UU13. The sequence goes on from JBDRTM010000168.1 coordinate 27,441, forward strand.
GCACTGAAGGCGTACGATGTGATCGTGTTTACGATCTATAGCCGACGTATTCCCATGATTCCCGAGCAGGCCCAGGAGAACCTCCTGAACTTCGTGAAGAGCGGAAAGGGCTTCTTCGTCCAGCACCTGGCCACCGCTTCGTTCGCCAAGTGGGAGGAGTTCGGCAGGCTCTGCGGGCGGAAATGGGTGATGGGCACCTCGGGCCACGGCCCGCGAAGTGTCTTCGAGGCCAAGGTGGTCAATAAGGAACATCCCATCACCGCAGGGATGAGCAACTTCAAGACCGACGACGAGCTGTACGCAAAGCTGGAGGGGACCGGCAAGATCAATGTGCTGGTGGAGACCTACTCCGATTGGAGCAAGAAGACCGAGCCCCTAATTTTCACTTTGGGCTACGGCAAGGGTCGCACGGTCCACAACGCCTTCGGTCATGATCGCAAGGCCCTGATGAACCCGAATGTGCAGAGGATAATCGCCCGCGGCGTGGAGTGGGCAGCCACTGGAAAGGTTGAGCAATAAAGGTAGTCCGAAGGACTCCTTACGGAGTGCTGTCTCCCATATGAACCAGCGGCGATTCGCCTGACATTCGGTCGGAAAGAATTGGCCGCTGCGGGCGAAGACCTTTGCTACATCCTCGTTGAGGCTCTGGACGAGAAGGGTACGCTTTGTTCTTTGGCTAACAGTCTGATTCGCTTTGATGTTGAGGGGCTGGCCGATATCGCGGCTGTCGGTAACGGCAATCACTTTCGCTCGAACCATTTCAGGCAGACAGCCGAAAGCTGTTTTACAGCAAGGTGATGCTGATTGTTATATGGGAAAAGCCAATTAGGAGATAGTGTATGTTGCGAACGTGCGGAGTTGCCGTTACGGTGTTCGGATGCGGATGGGTTTTAATGGGACTTGAGATAGTGGGCGGCAGGATGCTCTCGCCGGATTTCGGCAGCGGGATTTGGGTTTGGGGTAGTGTAATTAGCGTTTTCCTGGCCGCTCTGAGCATAGGCTATTTTGTAGGTGGATTATTATCTCAGCGTTTTCCTTATGGCTTCTGCCTTGCGCTCATTATTATAATGGCGGCAATCTCTATTATACCGGTCGCAATCTGGCATCGGGCAGCCAGCGGATGGTTTGCCGAGCTTGACTTGCACGAGCGTTGGGGCTCACTTTTTGTCTCGATGGCTTTGTTTTTTGTCCCTATTATGTTGTTGGGGATTGTTTCACCCTATGCTGTTCGCCTGGTAACTCGGGATGTCGCGAGTGTCGGAACAAAAGCCGGCACATTATACGCCATATCCACAATAGGCAGTTTTCTCGGGTGTTTGCTTACTTCGTTCTATTTTATACTCTGGATGGGCATTCGGCAAATCCTGTTCCTTTCAGCGGGGGCATTACTGCTGATTGCCCTGTTATTATTAGCAACATGGTATGCTCAAGGGATTAAGAAAAAGGAGGTTATCACTTATGAGATTTAGATATATGATGATTGTGATTTTCGCGATTTCAATAGGGGTCATTTCTCAAGCCTCATCAGCCGAAGGAGAAGAAGGGTGGTCTGTCCTCGGGCAAGATGATTATTCCGAAAATGAATACAAGGTGCTATTGGAAAAAGAGAGTTTGTATCACTACATTCGCGTAGTCGAAGATGGAGAAATACGGCGACTTCAGTTCCGGCGTTCCGGCAGCGATTATGAGGAATCGGTAATAAATATCCATCAGCCTCTGAAGTTTGAGATGTACTACTATACTCTTATGTTCGCCGGGTTTGCCCATAAACAGGACCCGAAGAGGATTCTGTTTATAGGGCTCGGTGGAGGAACCCTGTCGATGGCGATTCATCATTATTTTCCCAAGGTGCCGATTGATAATATTGAACTTGACCCTGATGTGGTTGAGGTTGCCAAGAAGTATTTCGGCTTCAAGGAAGATGGTCTTATGAAGGTTTATGTTCGCGATGGACGAGTGCAGGTGCGGCGATTATTACGGGATAAAATGAGATACGATATCATCTTCGTGGACACTTTCAGAGGGGGATACATTCCCTATCATTTAACGACCAAGGAATTCATGGAATGCCTTAAAGGGCTTTTAACTTCAGATGGTGTCGTTGTTAGTAATTTGCGGCCTGGTTTTGAGTCCTATCATTATCATCGGCGTACTTTTAATGCCGTCTTCCGCAATCAATACTCGTATGGTTCTGGTAGCAATGTTATCGTCATTGTTGATGTGCGGGAAAAGCCGCCAGCTCAAAAAGACTTGTTGGCTGCAGCCCGGCGGCTGCAAGAGGAGAAGCATTTCACCCTGGACCTTCCCGATATTATTGAAGAGGATAGAATGCAAAACGGTTATGTGCGTAAAGGACCAATTCTCACAGACGATTATGCTCCGACCGATGTGCTTCGGGGCATACCGCGTGAATAAATCCGGTCAATTCAATCTTATATGGGAGATGTTTGATGAAACTTACAAGCCGCAGAAAAATACTCGGAACTCTGGGTACCTTGCCCTTTCTTGGCGTAGCCTCATGTTCACCTTCAAAAGGAGGAGCACGAAACAAAGTAGATGCTATAACCGGCCCCACTTTGATTGTCGAGTCTGATAGAATGGAATATGCCAAACTCAAGGCTATGGATTTGAATGACCCGAAAATAATCGCCAGGCAAAAGAAAATGCCCGTTGGCAAAATCGGCAATCTTTCCGTCGGCCGTCTCATAAGCGGCAGCAATCTAATTAGTATGAATATGCACGCGAGAGATTTGGATTACGTACGTGCCCTTGCAGCTAATTATAACACCGAAGAAAGAATCTTCATGACCCTGAAGAAATGTGAGGAATATGGTATCAATTCGATTGTTCTGAAAAATCACAATTTCAAGCAATTCAGATTGTCAAAATATTGGGACCAGTGGGGCGGCAAAATGAAATGGATTGCTGATGTTATCACCACGGACATCAACAAGTACGAAAAACTATTGGTTGAACATCTGGAATTGGGAGCGTCGGCAGCCTATTTGTGGGGAGGTTCCAGTGACATCTGGTATTTTCAGAAGAAACAGGACAATATCATAAGGGCCTTCGAGATTATGAAGAAATACGATATTCCCGTCGGCATAGGTGCACATCGCCTGGAGCCAATCGTGTTTTGTGAAAAGGAAGGGCTTGTGCCTGACTTCTATATAAAGACACTGCATCATGACCGATATTGGTCTGCTCATCCGAAAGAGAATAGGCGGTACATGGAGATGTACGAGAAAGAGTCCCCCAATCATGCCCAATACCATGATAATATGTTCTGTCACAATCACGAGGAGACTATAGCGTTTATGCAAGATGTAAAAGTCCCCTGGATAGCTTTCAAGGTTTTGGCTGCCGGGGCTATCGGAGCCGAGGAAGGGCTCAAGTTTGCGTTTGCCGGTGGTGCAGACTTCGTTTGTTTAGGCATGTTCGACTTTCAAATAAAGCAGGATGTGGAACTTACCCTAAAGGCCATCGCAGAAGCAAATAATCGTAAACGGCCATGGATAGCGTGAGCATTGTAGGTAATCTGTGAAGCCCGCCGTGGCTCGCTTGGCGCAGCCAAGCCGCGACAAGCAAATCTTATTTTGATTTTGGCACTCGCCGGTCGTCAATTGCTGTTTTGGCCTTTATCTGATTGCCGTCGAGGATTACTTGTCCGACTTGCTCTTCGATACGAATACCTACAGTTTGCCTTTGTAACTCATCTTCTCTGGTGTCACGAATAATATTGTTCTTGAGAACCAGGTTATTTGTCTGTCCTCGAATATGAATACCCGCTGCTTCTCCACCTGCACCGTTGTTCTCGATAATATTTTCCTCAAGGCGATTGCGATGGGCGGCCATTCCCAGTGTTTCGTTACGGAAAAAGACTCCATCTTGATGATTCAGACGGACAATGTTGCAGCGAAGAAGATTGTCGGAATCTTTGTGCCCGATGGAGATGCCAAATCGTCCGTTACCTTCCAAAATATTATCTTCGAATAATCCGTGCCGGACCCGCCAGCACAAAAATAGACCGTCAGTTCCGTTACCGCGGGCAGCACAATCGCGAATACGCGGACGCTGGGAGCCGCTGCCCGGGTGTATGCCGAGATAGGTATTGTCCTCACAAACACAGCCAATTACAGTAACATCATTGGATTGCTGGAAACTGATTCCGTCCCCATTGTAGTTTCGTACTACGCAATCCTGGATGACCGTCCCAAAGGCCCGATACAGGAAAATGCCGGCACCCCGGCAGCCATTCAAGTGGACGTTGGAGTCCTTATTGCCTTCAATTATGAGATTTTCAACTCGCGCCCCTTCGATGTGATAGCCGCTGACTACCGGGAAAACTGTTGCTGCTTTGGCTTTGTTGCTTACCATGCAATCGGCCATCAGCGGCTTGTCAATTGAGAAGGTGTTATTGTTTCGCCCTGTGATGCGGGCGACAGTGGTATGGAATCCTCCGGCCCTATCGTCCCAAATCGCAACGCCGTAACCTACTTCAAAACCGGTCGGGTCCTCTAATGTGATTTGCTGCTCACCAAAGTCACCATCAAGGGCCAGAGCAGATACAAACCCATCGGCTTTCCGTAAAACCGTTCTGCCTTTCTTGCCTCTGATTGTCACGTTAGCCCGCAGATGAAGTGAATCATACATCAGGTATTCTCCCTCGCCGATTTCAATTGTGCCGCCTCCAAGCCCGGCAATATAATCGAGCGCAGCCTGCAAGGCCCTGTTGTCATTGCCTATTATATGAGCGTTATCTTTACCAACAGTTATGTTAGGCAAATCTTTCATTGCTGAGTGCATAGTTTTGGGCAGTTGCTGCTCGTCCGGCTTAGGTGAGTAATCCTTTCGAGTTTCCTGGGCGTATAAAATGCCGGCGGCGCTGACGACAAAGGAAATGGCAGAGAGTGATAAAAAAAGACTTGTTTTCATTGTGTTGACCTCCGTTAGTTGTGGGTAACTTACTTTCAGTAATCCCTAAAACTTCTCATCCAATCCGGCCAGACCGGCGAGGGGTCGTTTATTCTATAACCTCGATGCCATTTCAACTTCCACAGCTCCTTAAGCCCTATCCTTCTGACAGAAAAATCCACAAGAGCACCATTCACAAACCCATCGTGTCGGTTGATGCAGAAACATTGGCATACATCAAAAAAATAGCGCCCCATTGTTTCAGATTTGATTGACAAGCAACCGTTTTTGCCTGCTTCTTTACCCGCTGCAGCGCAGGCATCAGTATCGCCATCAACAGTGCAATAATGGCAATCACTACTAAAAGTTCTATTAATGTAAACCCCGTTAGTCCTAAGGACTCCTTTCGGAGAAATACCGCACGAAACTTTTGCACTTTCTGAATTCGACTTATTTCTCCCGACAGGGATACCGCGTATAACGGAGTGAACCCCGCCCATCCGATGGGCGGGGTGAATGCTTTTCCTTTATTCATCCCGTCCCGTCTTCGACGGGCGGGATTCATACCGCTTTCAATCATTGTGCTTCTCCAGCTCACGGCTCGACTGAGCTCGCCGAAGTCCAACCTTCGGCAATAATTTCAATTCCACAAAGCAGGGGGCTGCTCATCCCGCCCGTCGAAGACGGGACGGGGCTCGTCTCGGCGAAGGCCGAGGCCGTAGCGGGGACTTGCCCCGCAGTCACGGGAGTGAGAGTGACCTTTAAATCATCTTTTACGTTAATTCCTTTGAACTCCTTTACTACGGGTCGATTTGCTCCGCCGGCTTCCTTCACGATATCGAAGGCTTCCAGGACCTGCCTGTCCTGAAGTGAGACATTGAAGAGACGCCGGCCAATCCCGTATTCCTCAGTCTCAGCAAAGTACAAGCGTACAGTATAAGGTCGAGGCTGCTCAAAAGCACCCTTGAGCTGCTCTTCCTGCCAGGTAGGAATTTGGCCGATGTGCTTATCGAAGGCGTCAACGTTTGATGCATTCCTGCCTGGTTGAAGGAACATGCGGATGGAGACTTCCCTGAGCCCTGTTACGCCCGAGGCGGCTATCCAGTTGTACTTGCCTTGTACACGCGAGCTGTGATGGCGGAACCACCGAGGATTTTCATACTTGGCTCGAACGGGAATATCCGGTGACGGTCCCCCAATACTCGGGAACTCCAGCCATAATGTGCCGTTTTCAGCATAGCGGTTGCCTGGAGCGCCGAAGTTAATCCCCACCTGTTTAACTGGAGTCACCAAACTCGGAGAGGCGTAGTAGTCAAAAGTCCAATGCACTACTTCCGGCATGTGGACTAAGGCAAGTGATGCCTGGTTCTGGTAGCTGCACACGCAGGTCCTGGTATAGTCCGGGGCATTCAGCACGCCATCGGCGATGATCAAATTCGACGTGCAGCCCGACTTGAATCCGCCGATGCTGGCTGTACCTTGCCCCCTGGTCAAGTCCACAAATGCTCCTGAAGCCGACCGAAATGTAAGCAGGTTCTCACTGGCTATTGCCGTATTGCATCCCTTGAAGCGAACCCACGTCCAGGGAATCGTCTGGCCGGTCATCGGATGTTCGCGCATGACGTACTTGCCCGTAAGCAGGTCAAAAACCTTCGCCTCAGCCGGAGCAGAACCACTACCGCCGCCGGTTTGCGTTATGACCCAGTTATGGTAGAGTATTGGGGGCCCCTTGTAGCTTTCATCAGTCCTCCAGAGTACCTTGCCGTCCGAACCCCTGTAAGCCACCATACCTTTGCCTGCTTCATCCCTTGCCCGGTCCCCGGACCGGCTGCCTGCCTGGAGCAGAACGTCATGCTCCACCGAATAACCGAGCCAGGTACCGAAAATGCCCTCATTGGTCTTCCAAAGCAATTCTCCCGTAAGCGCATCTAATGCGTACAGGGTGCGTTCTTTCTCGAAGTTGAGCCCTCGGCGTTTAAAGTAGGCCAGCTTGGCTGTGCTCATTCCATCAATGCAGAAGACTTTGTTGGCTGCCACGGCAATAGCGTTGTGGCGGAAGGAGTATTCTGCATCGCGTTTCCAGAGAGCTTCGCCGCTGTGCCTATCCATGGCAACGAGCATCTTGCTGCCGGAAGAATAGTCTGCATTAACAATAATCCCTGTGACATTGCTCAGGCCGGTAGATTTGGCGTTCCTGTACGTTCTCGGTTTCCCGTTCCTAAGGACGACAAGATAAGGATTGAGGGTAAAACCGCGGCTGTCAACCTTCCTATTATGCCCTTCGATAGCCAGCACATTTTTCCCCTCACGTAAAAGACTACTGTGGTTGTCGATTTTGAAATACTCCCAGTCTTTTCTCTCATGTTCTTCTATACCCGAAGCCCTGGCTCCGCTGCCGCTGAAGACGCCCACGCGGAGGATCTCCTTGCCGTTGAGGTAGGCTATAAAGGCATCGTCATACTTGATCACCAATCCCAATTCTTGAATATCCTCCGGCTCAGGTATGCTGAATGACTTGCGTATATACACGACAGTATAACGGTCTTTCATGTCCTTCAGCACCGTCTTGTTGTCTTTATAATTGTAGCCGAAACCCGCTGCTGAAGTCCCCCAAGTTTCGGTGTTGAAATCCGGCTGTGTCCATGCACCATTCGGATGAGCACCGGCCAGATACTGCCAATTAGCTCCTTTACCAATGATAGATTCCATGTTCTCGGGGAGCTTCGTTCGGCTCTTTTTGTCCGTTAGCGGAACGTCAATCGGCGAAGCAGTCGCGAGCAGCAGATCTTCCCAGACCGCGATTGTGCCCCATCGAGGTCTGTCTTCCGCCGCAAGGCGTCCCTTTCGGGAGTGCGGCATCTGCCGAAAGGCATCCTGCGGAGAGAATTCCTTCGTAGTCGCGCCCGTGGCCGGGTTGAGCACGTGGATATTGTCCCCATATACCACGTACACGGCGTCCGAAACAGAAACGTAGTTGCTTCCAATCTCGTTAGCGCCTGGTTGATGACTGGTATTGTCGTAGTACTTGCCTATATCCTTAAAATCTCTTTCCCACAGCAATCGGCCGGTATAGACATCAACCGCCCGGAGCATGTCCCGCCCTTCGATGAAAAGCCTACCGGCGACTACCTGTGGAGATGGGCCGTGTCCATGACGCGGCAATATCTTGTCATTAGAAGGACCGCCGAACCACAGAAGTCCGAGTGGGGCCTTTACCCTCTTATCTCTGGACATCACAGTATTGGCGGAATCGCCGTACTGATGGGTCCAATCTGCCGAATCAGTTAGTGGGCCGGCTCGGGTCAACGTAATAAAATTACCCGAGCTTGTAATCTCAGAGCCAGGCAGTTTCGACTCGAGCACCTGCCTCATAATTTTAATATGCTCACTTTGTGGGGCCAAAAAGCAGGCTGTCCCTCCGTAGGGGCGCAGCGAATGAAAAACACGCTCAAATAAGACAGAGGACAGAGCTGATTTCTGACTTCGGTCTTCTGACTTCTGACTTCTGGCTTCTGACTTCTGACTTCTGTTTTCTGATACGACCAGATTAGCCATATAGGGAGGTAGTCGCATCGTCGTAATATCGCCAACATGAACAGCGACTCGATTTCCATAAAGTCCTGCCTTATCAAGTTTCCGGCGTATTGCTTCAACCTTCCCGGAGTCCTTATCGAGCGCGACAATATGTAGTTTTGATTGATTCACTAACTGATAGAGAAGTTCGCCGGTG